>QILF01000084.1 GCA_003233235.1 Zetaproteobacteria bacterium | reverse complement strand
TGGCCACTGCCAGTCCTGCACTCGCGCGCCTTGCCGCACATCCCGCCAGTACTCGCTGATAGTGCGCGCTTCTACGGGATAGGACACTAGGGCCTGTTAACACTAATTTATTTTCCCGGCTTGACAATGAAGTTTATTCGATAACAATTCGAATATTATTCACATTGGCGGGTGGTAGCAATGTCGAGACAGCAGAAACGGATGGAAAGAGAGAAGATTATTATTGAACAGGCAATAAAGCTGTTTGTCGGAAAGGGTTTTCTTGGTGTGCGAATGGCAGAGGTTGCCACGGCGAGTCATCTCGCAATGGGCACGATTTATTCACATTTTGCCGCCAAGGAAGACTTGTTGATGGCTTGTGCCACGCTACTGACCAGCGAAGAGAAGACGATCTATCATAGTATCATCGCCTCCGATATTTCGGCGATACAACGCATCGTAACCGGCTTCACGGTCAACTGGTTAATTGCCCAGCATCATCCGCAGTTGGTTGAAATTCAGAATTTATCGCTGATGCCGTCGGTATGGTCGCGTGCCAATCCGCAGCGTATTCAGCAACTGAATACCTTGCACGGCGATTTTTTCACTATGGCGCAGGCGGTGGTGATGGAAATGCTGAACAACGATTTAAACATTGATACCGACATGGATGCTGCTGCCCGCGAAGAGCTTGGCATGCTGCTCAACCACGGTATGTGGGGATTGTGCGTCGGCCTGAACAGCACGGCGCAATCCGGTATCGCGCGCGCCGATGGTGATCACCACGAAGCATGCAGCTACCAGCATTTTACCACCAACGTCATCCATTTCCTGAAAGGTTATGGATGGGAGGAGGAAGCGCCAGAGGCGGTGTTCGCCGAATGTCGGGAGAAGGCGCTGGGGTATTTGGACAAGCATGCATGGTTTGCCTGTCCTGCAGTGAAGGATACGACAGATGCTGCGTAGATTTCAATTTACTTCGGCAGTGCTGGTTTCGTTTTGGCTAACCGCTTGCATGGTCGGGCCGGATTTTAAACCGCCACAGGCTCCCGCTGCGAAAAAATACACAGCTACTGAATCGGATACTGGGCATCCGGCGGCAGATGAACCGGAACTTGTATCCGGCAAAGATATTCCGGCCCAGTGGTGGTCTGTGTATCGTTCCGCAGAACTCGACCATCTGATTCGCCTCGGCCTGAAAGACAGTCCGGATATACAGTCGGCGCAAGCGACGTTGCGCGCATTGCAGGAAGATTATACCTCACAGAGTGGCAGCATCCTTTATCCGGCGGTGGATGCGTCGGTAAGAAGTGATCGCCGCAATCTTTCCGGTGTCAGTTTCGGTCAGAGCGGTAATTTTATCTACACTTTGCACGATGCTTCTGTGAATGTGTCGTATAAACTGGATTTTTTCGGTGCCGGACGGCGCTACCTCGAATCGTTACGTGCCGGGGTGGATTATCAGGGTTATCAACTGGAAGCGGCGCATCTGGCATTAACGGCAAATATTGTGACATCGGCGATCAGCGAGGCCTCGCTTAGAGCGCAGCTACAGGCGGCGCAGGAGGTGGCCGATAGCGCACGTCATCAATTGGAGATTGTCGAACAGCAAGGCAAGCTCGGCGTGGTCACCCCGTCGGAGGTGCTGAATCAGCGTGCATTGCTTGCCCGGGCGGAAGTGCAACTGCCGCCGCTAGAAAAACAACTGGCGCAAATACAGCACCGGATTTCGGTGCTGGTCGGGCATTTCCCTAGCCAAAACGGCATGCCGTTTTTTGCGCTCGATGATTTGCATCTGCCTGAGCAGTTGCCGCTCAGTCTGCCGTCCAGACTGGTACATCAGCGACCGGATATTCGTGCTGCCGAGGCGCTTTTGCATCAGGCCAGTGCGCAAGTCGGTCTGGCGACGGCCAATTTGTATCCGTCGCTGACGATCAGTGCCAGTTATGGCACGGAAGCCATTAAATTCGGTGATTTATTGAGTAGTCCGGCGAGCAACGTTTGGAGTATTGGTTCAAATGTGTTGCAGCCGTTGTTTCATGGTGGCGAATTAACCGCCAAACGCAGGCAGGCGCTGGCCAGTTTCGATGCTGCCCGGGCGCAGTACCGGCAGACGTTGCTGCAAGCCTTCCAGAATGTCGCCGATGTGCTGCTGGCGTTGCAAATGGATGCGCGCACGCTGGCGCTAGAGGAAAAGTCAAAGGCTTTGTCTGCCGAAACGCTTCATTTGGTAGAGCGGCAGTTTTCGCTGGGTGCTGCCAGCTATTTGGCATTGCTAAATGCACAACAGGCGTTTCAACAGTCGCACACCAGTGTCGTGCAGGCCAGAGCGTTGCTGATGACGGATACAGCTGCCTTGTTTCAAGCTATGGGCGGCGGCTGGTGGCATCGTGATGACGCTTATCAATCAGCATCCGGCGACGCTCAGTTCATCACATCTATGATTGCAGATGGCAACAAGGAGAAGGAATGATGAGTACGATGAAAAAGCGAATGCTGGTGATGTTGATTTGTGTCGGCGTGGTGTTCGGCGGAATTGTCGGTTATCAGGCATTCAATGCGCATATGATGCAGAAATATTTCTCCGCCAACGCACGACCACCGGCGACGGTGACGGCAATGCAGGCGAACCGCCAGCCTTGGCAGTCGAGATTGCATGCCGTTGGCAGCCTGCGTGCTGTGCAGGGTGTGGACATCAGTGCTGAAGTGGCGGGTGTGGTTTCTGCTGTGCATGTGCGGTCCGGGCAGCGGGTCAAGGCTGGAGAGATGCTGATTGAACTGAATTATGCCGACGATGCTGCGCAACTACGTTCATTGCAAGCCGATGCGCTGCTGGCGCAACTGAATTTTAAACGTGATCAGGGGCAGTTCGCGGTCAAAGCTATCAGTCAGGCACAGCTTGATAGCAGCAGGGCGGCGCTTCAGCGCAGTCTGGCGGAGGTGGCGCGGCAAAAGGCGCTGATTGCAAAGAAACGAATCCGTGCACCTTTTTCTGGTCGCCTGGGTATTGTGGCAGTTAATCCGGGACAATATGTGAATCCGGCGGATGCCATTATCACCCTGCAGAATAGCGAGGCGTTGTTTGTCGATTTTTATCTGCCACAGAAGGATATTGGCGATATCGCTAAAAATCAGCAGCTGCGTATTTTCAGCAATGCTTGGCCTGAGAAAGTGATTCCCGGAAAAATAACCGCCATAAGTTCGGCAGTGAACAGCAGCACACGCAACGTACGTATCGAGGGGCGTATCGACAATCGTGACGGCTTACTTTATCCGGGAATGTTTGTTTCTGTTGAGGTGGAAAACGGCACGCCTGAGCACTATTTGACGTTACCGCAGACCGCCATTGCCTACAACGCCTACGGAGCGACGGTTTTTGTTGCTAAACGGCAGGCAACGCCGAGCGCAGAGGGCGTGGATGCAGATGCACCGGGTGCAGGTGGGAAGATGCCGCGACTGGCGCAGCAGTCGTTTGTGAAGATCGGACCGACGCGCGGCGATCAAGTAGCCATCCTGTCGGGTATCAAGGAAGGTGACTGGGTGGTCACCAGCGGCCAGATGAAGTTGAAGAACGGTACGCCGCTGCTTATTGATAACAGTGTACAACCGGCGAATGAAGCATCGCCGCAACCGCAAGAGCGCTAAATATCGTGAATTTTACCGATATTTTTATTCGTCGGCCTGTGTTGGCCAGTACCATCAGTCTGCTGGTGCTGGTGATGGGTGTTCAGGCGATTATGAAGATGCCTGTTCGTCAGTATCCGGAAACGCAGAATGCCGTAGTGACTGTCAGTACCGTGTATTACGGCGCTGATGCCAAAACCATCGCCGGTTTTATCACCCAGCCGCTGGAAACGGCTATTGCGCAAGCTGGAGGCATTGATTATCTGTCTTCGACCAGCGTTAGCGGTGCATCGACCATTGTTGCGACCCTTCGCTTGAATTACGACGCCAATCGCGCCCTTACCGACATTAATGCCAAGGTGAACTCGGTGCTTAATCGTCTGCCCAAGGAGGCGCAGCAGCCGGTGTTGACCGTGCAGGTCGGGAAAACCGTGGATGCGATGTACATGGGTTTTTTCAGCAAGGAACTGCCGAACAATAATGTCACCGATTACCTGTTGCGCGTTGTCAAACCGCAGCTGGACGGTATCAAAGGCGTACAACGCGCTGAAATTATCGGTTCGCGTGAATTTGCATTGCGTGCATGGCTTGATCCCCAGCGTATGGCTGCGCACGGCGTTACCGCGAGCGATGTTTATACGGCGATGGCGGCCAATAATTATCTGACTGCACTGGGAACGACCAAGGGACAGATGGTGAGTGTGGAGCTGAATGCGGCTACTGATATGCATTCGGTCGAAGAATTCCGGCGTCTGGTTATTCGCGAACAGGATGGCGGCATTGTGCGGCTGGAGGATGTGGCAAACGTGATGCTGGGTGCGGAAGATTACAATCTGAGCACTGCATTTGATGGTGAGAAATCGGTGTTTATCGGCATCAAGGTCGCACCGGAAGCCAATGTTCTTGATGTGATTGATCGGGTGCGCGCAAGTTTTCCAGACATTCAGGCGCAGATGCCGAACGGACTGACGGGTAGAATTGTTTACGACGGTACCAAGTTTATCAGCAGCTCCATTGATGAGGTGATAAAGACACTCAGCGAGGCGCTGCTTATCGTGGCATTGGTGGTTTTTCTGTTTCTCGGCAGTTGGCGGGCCGTGGTTGTGCCGCTGGTGGCTATTCCGTTGTCGCTGATTGGCGCTTTTTTCGTGATGATGGTGCTCGGATATACCATTAATCTGCTTACCCTTCTGGCTCTGGTACTGGCCATCGGACTGGTCGTTGACGACGCCATTATTGTTGTCGAGAACGTAGACCGGCACATGCATCACGAAGGAAAATCGCCGTTTGAGGCGGCGCTGCTGGCGGCGCGCGAGCTTGGCGGCCCGATTATTGCGATGACCGTGGTACTGATTGCCGCTTACGTGCCGATTGGCTTTCAGGGCGGGTTAACCGGTGCCTTGTTTACCGAATTCGCCTTTACACTGGCTGGCGCGGTGACCATTTCGGCGATTGTCGCCCTAAGTTTGTCGCCGATGATGACTTCAAAGCTGTTTACTCCCAAACAGCAGGACAATCGACTGGTGGTTTTGATTGATCGACAATTCTCCCGTTTGCATAAAGCTTACCAGCGACGGCTTACCTCTACGCTTGATACATGGCCGGTAATGGTGGTGATGGGTATTTTGTTGTTGTGTGGCACGGTCTATCTTTTCGCCACATCCAAAGGCGAGCTGGCGCCGCAGGAGGATCAGGGGCTGGTCGCCGGGCAACTGGTTGGTGCGCCGAATGCAACCGCACAGCAGATGTCGATGTATGCCGATCAGATGTACCGTTTGGCTAAAGAATTGCCTGAATATGATCAGATGTTTCAGTTGACCGGTATTCCGACGACCAATCGCGGTATTGGCGGCGTGTTGTTTACGCCATGGGAAAAACGTCATCGCAACGCCACCGAATTACAGCATGTTTTGCAACAGAAATGGAACAGCATTGCCGGTGCACGTGTGGCGGCTTTTCAGTTTCCGTCACTGCCGGGTGCGGGTGGTCTGCCGTTACAGTTCGTGATTAAAACCACTGAGAATTTCGATAAACTCAATGTTGTGGCCGAGCAGGTTGTCGCCAAAGCGCAAGCCAGCGGCATGTTCTTTTTTATCGACAGTGATTTGAAAATCGACAAACCGCAAAGTACGTTGCGTGTGGATCGCGATATGGTTGCCGCACTCGGTTTGACTCAGCAACAGGTGGGCGGGGCACTTGGTGCAGCACTTGGCGGTGGTTATGTGAACTATTTTTCAATCGACGGGCGCTCCTACCGTGTTATGCCGCAGGTGGCGCAGGTGGCACGTTTGAACCCGGAGCAGGTGCTTGATTATTACATCCGTGCAGGCGATGGAACGATGATTCCTGCGTCCACGGTGGCGACGATTTCGCATGAGGTGGTTCCCGAATCCATCAATCATTTCCAGCAGTTAAATTCAGCGACGATTTCCGGTGTTTATGCAGGAGGTCTTTCGCAGCAGCAGGTGCTCGATTTTATGCGCCAGACATTACACGACGTGGCTTCAAGCGGTTATGGCGTCGATTTTTCCGGTCAATCGCGGCAGTTTGTGCAGGAATCAGGTGGATTTGTATTTACCATGTTGTTTGCGGTGGTGATTGTATTTCTGGCTTTGTCGATTCAATTCAACAGTTTCCGTGACCCGTTGGTCATCCTTGTTTCGGTGCCGATGGCGATGTTTGGCGCACTGTTTTTCATTAACATGGGACTGGCAACCCTCAATATTTACACGCAGGTCGGGCTGGTGACGCTGATGGGTCTGATTAGCAAACACGGTATTCTGATGGTGCAATTCGCCAATGAATTGCAACTGGCGGGAAAAAGTAAGCTGGAGGCGATTATTGAGGCTTGCGGGGTGCGTTTGCGCCCGATTCTGATGACAACAGCGGCAATGGTGCTCGGTGTGTTGCCGTTGCTGATGGCCAGTGGAGCAGGCGCTGCCGGACGTTATTCGATGGGTTTGGTAATTTTCACAGGCCTTTCTATCGGCACTTTATTCACGTTATTTGTTGTGCCTGCGGTGTATATGCTGGTCGCTGCCGATCATGATGTTGAGAAAAGCCGCGAAGTCATTCCTTGAATTTAAAAGCCTTCGATGAAGATGAAAGTCCGGCAGCCTAGAATCAGTTGGAGGGCAGGGTGAGGATTTCCACGCCGTCATTGGTGACGGTAAGGGTGTGCTCGAACTGGGCGGAGAGGGATTTGTCGCGGGAGACCACTGTCCAGTCGTCGCCGAGCACTTTGATAGCTGCTTTTCCGATATTGACCATGGGTTCGATGGTAAACACCATGCCTGTTTGAAGTTTCAGGCCGCTGCCGGATTTACCGTAGTGCAGCACTTGCGGTTCCTCGTGGAAAACGCGCCCGATGCCATGGCCGCAGTATTCACGCACCACCGAGCAATGTTCGGATTCGACATACGTCTGAATCGCATGCCCGATATCGCCGAGCGTTGCACCCGGGCGCACAACTTCAATGCCGATTTTCAGTGCTTTCCTCGCCACTTCAGTGATTTTTTTAGCCTTAATCGAGGCATCGCCAACGTAGAACGTCTTGCTGGTATCGCCATGCCAACCGTTGATAATGCTGGTGACATCGACGTTAATAATATCGCCGTTTTTGAGCTTCTTATTGCCCGGAATACCATGACAGACTACATGATTAACCGAGGTGCAGACGGATTTCGGGAAGCCGTGATAATTTAACGGTGCGGGAATTGCCCCTGCTTTGACGGTGAATTCATGAACCAGGTCGTTGATGTCGTCGGTGGTGATGCCGGGCCGGATATATGGCTCGATCATGACCAGCGTATCGGCTGCGTGCAGGCAGGCGGGGCGCATATCCTCAATATCTTGCGCTGATTTTATAGTGACCATGACACGCATGCTTGATGTGCGACCTTCTGATTGCAAGTCTTGTCGTATGATTGAATTTCCCGACCCTGAACAGGCTAACGTCGATGGTTTGCTGGCGGCTGGCGCCGATTTAACCCCGCAAACACTGATCAGCGCTTATCGGCAGGGTATTTTCCCATGGTACGAGGAGGATGGGCCGATTCTGTGGTGGAGTCCCGACCCGCGCATGGTGTTGTTTCCTGATGCTTTCCATTGTTCGCGGAGATTGGCCCGGCGCATGCGGCAGGCATGTTTCTCAATCCGTATGGATACGGATTTTGCAGGTGTTATGCGCGGTTGCGCAGATCGGCAGGAAGGGACGTGGATTCATCCCGAAATGATGGATGCGTATCAGCGTTTATTTGATTTGGGTTATGCGCATTCGGTTGAGGTGCGAAGGGAGAATGAATTGGTCGGAGGCCTTTACGGTGTGCAGCTCGGACGCATGTTTTTTGCAGAGTCGATGTTTTCCAGTATTACCGATGCCTCCAAAATGGCGTTGGCACACCTCATTCAGCATGCGCAGGGTGAATCATGGGCTTTGATTGATTGCCAGTTTTATACCAGACATCTAGCCAGTCTTGGGGCGGTGGAAATGCCCCGCGCCGCTTTTATTAAAAGGCTCGTTGAAAATATATGAAAAAAGCGAGGTGTAAATTCTTATGTTTGAAAAAAGAGCGTGTTAGTGCGGAAAATCGTGTTGTCAGGCGGTCCTATGCTTAGCCGTCAAAACCGCCGCGTGAGGCGTAGCTTTCAAAGCGCGTGAATTCGTGCAGAAAGGTCAGGTTGACTATGCCGGTCGGGCCGTTGCGTTGTTTGGCGATAATCACTTCGGCGAGGCCTTCGTTTTCGGGCTTTTTGTTGTATACCTCATCGCGGTAAATGAACATGATCACATCGGCATCCTGCTCAATAGCACCGGATTCACGCAAATCAGACATCATCGGGCGCTTGTCGGCGCGTGATTCCAGCGAACGGTTAAGTTGGGAAAGGGCGATGACCGGGACGTTCAGTTCTTTCGCCAGGCCTTTCAGAGAACGGGTGATTTCGGAGATTTCCTGCTCGCGGCGTTCAGCGCCTGCGCGCCCGCTCATCAGTTGCAGATAATCAATAATCACCAGATCAAGGCCACCGGCCTCTTTTTTCAGGCGACGGCATTTTGAACGTAATTCAAGCACCGAAATGGATGGCGTATCATCGACAAAAATCGGTGATTCAGCCAGTGAACCGGAAGCCGAAGCCAATTTTCGCCAGTCATCAGAGGAGAAGCGTCCGGTGCGCAGTAGTTTCATATTTACGCGTGCTTCACTGGCCAACATACGCAGTGCGATCTGTTGCGCGGACATTTCCAGTGAGAATATGGCGACGGCACTGGCATTCTCTGTTTCCATAGCGGCGTTGCGCGCCAGATTCATGGCAAATGCCGTTTTACCCATACTCGGACGACCGGCGACGATAAGCAAATCACTGGGTTGCAGGCCGGAAGTGATTTCATCCAGATCGTTGTAGCCGGTTGGCGTGCCGGTAATAGCTTTTTTTTCAGCGTAGCGTTTTTCCAGTTGATGGTAACCTTCGATCATCAACTCGTTCATTTTATTAAAGGTGGGCCGTGAACGTGAGAAACGTTCGGCAACGGCAAGCATGTCCATTTCGGCCTGATCAAGATGATCGCCGACCTCAACGTCCGGCGATTCATAAATATTTTGCGATACTTTTGAGCAGACACCGAGCAATTCACGCAGTACGGCACGATCACGTACAATATTTGCGTAGTGACGCACATTGGCTGCTGTCGGAATAGCACTGATAAGTTCGCCGAGGTATTGCTCGCCACCACAGGTATCGAGCTGTTGGCGCTGTTCGAGATAATCCTTAATGGTCAGCGAATCAGCAGGCTGACCTTTGCCGGTTAATTCCAGCATAGCGTTGAAAATCAGCCGATGTCGTTCGGCGTAAAAATGCTCGGGAATGAGGCTGCCCTCAAGGCGTTCAAGTGCCTCGGGGTCGAGCATGATGCCCCCCAGCACCGCAAGCTCTGCATCCAGTGCTTGCGGCGGAACGTGCTCCCGGATGGAGTCCGCTCTAAGAGGGGTGATTTTTTGCGTCACACGTTCTCGGATTCGATAGTCAATGTCAGGTCGGCGGTCACATCCGGGTGCAAACGTACGCGGAAGGCGTGATTGCCAATCATCTTGATGGCCTCATCGACGATAACCTGACGGCGTTCCACCGTATGTCCGTTTTCGGCCAGCAGGTCGGCCAGATCATGCGTGGAAACCGAGCCGTACAGATGTTCGCCATCGGATGTGGCGCGGGTAATCGTCAGATTCAGACCCTGTAGTTTTTCGGCTTGCGCTTGCGCCTGCTCAAGTTCGTTGCGCTGATTGGCTTCGAGTAATTCGCGGCGGCGTTCAAACACCTTGCGATTGGCATCGTTGGCCAGCTCGGCTTTGCCCTGCGGAAGCAGAAAATTACGACCGTAGCCGGGGCGTACAGCGACCTCGTCACCAACATTGCCGAGACCCTCGACGCGTTCCAGAAGTATTAATTGCATCATTTTCCTCCATCTGCCGGCATGATGTTCCGGCGATAATCAAACCAAATATCAAACAAACCAATTATGGCGAAGGGTAATATCATCACCGGCTGAATCAACAGCATAACGTACATTACCATTGCCGCAATTTGCAGGCGTTTCGCATATAACCAAGTATGCGCAACACCTAATCCTTGTGCAGCCAGCAGCCCGCCAATCAGTAAGCTGGCATTGGTTGCCAGATACTGCACTGTGCCACTTGCAAAGGCGGTCGTCGCCATCAGCAGTACAAAAACATAAGCGACTTTGCGTGGCAGGCGAAAATCGCTTACCGCTTGCTTGTCCCCCCGGTAAAAGCCGAAGTGAATAGCAATATTGCGTGCCAGCATGACGTTACCCCACCAGACCAGCCACAGACAAAGGGCGGTCAGACCGGGAAAAATCAATGCTGTCATGGTCTGAATGCGTTCCAGCATCGCTGCATCCATGCCTTCTTTACGCGTTGCTTCAAACAACGGTGACAACATTTGCTGCACAAAATCCATCACCGTGCCGCCGTTTGCGATTGCGCCGCTTATCAGCACTGCCAGCATCGCCGCAAGCAGACCGATAGCGAGGTTCAAGCCGCTTTTCGACATGCCGCCTTCGTTGTTCAGCGTTGTTGCTGCCAATGCAGGCAACGCAGCGTACAAAATCAGCAGCATCAGCCCGGGAGCCAGTTCGCCGGAAACAATCAGCGTGATCACCAAAGCGGCAATCGCTGCCACCTGCATTGCAAAAGAGAAGCCTCCACCAAGCGCAATCAGCGCGAAAAGCACCGGTGTGAGCAGGTGTAACACCAGCAGTGGCAGCGATAACGGTGTACCGACAAAGGCTAGCACCGATCCGTACATCAATACCGCTAGTCCTGCGCAGGGAATGCGTCGGGTTAACGCCCATTGGGCGAAAACCGGAAGGTTTCTAGCGGGCTTATTCACTGCCATGCTTCACTCAGTCAAGCCGACTCAATTATGCAACAGCCGAGGCTGCGCGAGCATCAATCGTGATGCAGCGGCGTGAACGGCAGCAGCGCTAAGTTACGGGCGCGTTTGATTGCTGTGGTCAGCGCACGCTGGTGCTTGGCACAGGTTCCGCTTACGCGCGATGGAAGAATCTTGTAGCGCTCGGTAATAAACTGCTTGAGCATATCCGGATTCTTGTGGTCGATCTGAATGCTTGTGTCCGCACAAAATTTACAAAACTTGCGGCGTCGAACAAAGCGCGGACGCCGCGCCGGACGACGGTCACCAGATGCTGCCGGACGACGATCACCGGCTGCTGCCGGACGTCGGTCACTTCCTTCTCTGCGTTCGCCGGCTGCTGCCGGACGCGCTGTTGTCGGTGCATCGCTGCCCGTAGACGGCGCTTCTTTCTTTGTTGCAGCTTCTTCAGCCATGTTCATCCTCCTGAAGTTGTATCGGGTGGCATTCATCCACCCATATTTCCACTTGCCCCCAGTGGGGCTGATTGTCGCGGCTGTAGTAGCGTCGGCGCAATCTGCCGCGAACGGCAACGCCTTTGCCTTCCAGCTTGCTGAGCCGTTCCGCTGCTTCGCCGGTAGCGCGTAGCGGCATCGGCTGATCCGTCTGACTGCTGGCGCGTGCTGCGCCAAGTGCAGGCCGGGGGATACTCAATGCGGCGATAACGGCAAATTTTCCATCCGGTGTCCAGCGTTGTCTGATTTCTGTCAGAATGCCGCTTACGCTGACCTGATTAAGCTCAGGCTTCAGTGCTACTGTCGCTTGCGGCATCGGCAGTTTCGCTTGTTGCCGTTTCTACTTTTGCTTCCGCAGGTTTATCCTCAACCGGCTTGGCATCGGCTGGTTTCTCATCGGCTGGCTTTTCCTCAACGGGCTTTTCCTCAACGGAACTGTCGTCGGATGCTTTCTCCTCAGGTGCGCTTGATTTACGGCGCAATAGTGGTGAAGGCTCATCGGATAGTTCCGTAAGACGGGTAGTCATGAAACGCAAAATGCGCTCGTCGAGGCGAATGCCTTCTTCCAGCGCAGTAGCGGCTTTGGCTTCGCCATCAGTTACCAGCAGTGAATAATGGCCGCGTTTGCGCTTGGCAATCTGGTAGGCCAGTGGGCGCGAACCCCAATATTCACGTTTGACGATACGACCACCTGCTTTCTCAACACGCTGGATGAGTGCATCGGTCAGTTCTTCGGTATTTTCCTGGGAAACGTCAGGATTGACGATAAAAATTGTTTCGTAATACAACGGCGCCTCTCTCGGTATCCAGCCCCGGAACAAAAGCGCGTCCGGAGCGAGTTTTATTTTTTCAACAGCAGTCATTAAAGATGATTCAATGTGTCCGTCGAGCGCGGCACTCTAGGCAGCCTCCAGTGGCTTGGCAAGCTTGCAAGTGGGGAGCTGCGGGAAACACATCCAATCATTTAAGAACGGAGAGGGAAATCAGCACTTCCTTAGGGTGTAAATGGTGCGCTTTTTACAATTGGAGGAATTTGCTACAATGGCAGTAAGGAACAATGATGCAAAGGAACAATGATGCGAAACGTTGGAATGCTACGAATCTCTGAAATAACCGGTTTTCTATGGCTGGTAGCGTTGTTCTGTTTGTTTTTCCAGATGCCCGCGCATGCATTTGCTTGTGAGGGAAAGTCAGGAGTTACGTTATCCTCATCGACAGCGATGGATAAGTCTGGCAGTGCTAAAAAAGCCGTTCATCCGGAGCTTTTGCGTGACAAAACGGTTTTTGTTCCTGAGCAGAAGAAGGCATTGCCGGATTCAGACGTTGCCGAAGCCTTGAGGACACCGCGTTTTGATATGGATGTGCTGATTTCCCGGCTCAAAAAAAGTGACGCTATTGGTATGTTCACCAAGCTGGCATTGCGCTCGGATGCGTTGGATTTGATGGGCTTGGTGAAGGCGTGGCGGCGGCATGTGAGTAAATTGACCCTAGAAGAGGTGCGCTCCCGCTACAACGGGCTTCTGCTTAAATTACTGGCTCTGCTTGACGATGATCCGGCGCTTTCGCGTGACATCAGTCTGGCGCGTGAGTCGATATGGAAAAGTTTGATGGAGGTGAAAACATGAAATGGATGATGAAGAAATGTTTATTGTCGGGAGGTATGTTGCTTCTTTTATTGTCGTTGCCGCTAATCCCGTCTGCACAGGCAGTGACTAAAAGTGAGGATATTGCCACTACGATTATACTGCGCGGCCAGCCGTGCGGGGGTAATACGGTGCGGGGTATTTCTGAAATTAAAGATGCTGCGGGAAATACGGTGATAAAGGCGACTTGCCCGAACGGTCAACGCTATCGGCTTGATATTAGCAGTGATGGGCGGGTAAGCGTTACGCCACTTCGATAGTTTATGTGGGTTCAGTTATGCGGATTCAGTTTATGTAGATTCGACCACGCGGCAGGAGCGCAGATTCAGCTCATGCGCGCGCGCCCAAATTGTATCGGTGGCGGCATTGCTTTTCATGCGCCACTGCCAGTTTCCATTTATCGTACCCGGCGTGTTGAAACGAGCTTCGCCGCCAAGTGACAATAAATCCTGCATCGGAATAACCGCTAGTCTGGCATCGGATTCAATAGCCAGCCGGATTAACGGCCAAGGCATGGATTCACCGCTTAAATCGGCGTATTCCGCCAGTCGGGTGATGGCATCTTCGCTTTGTTCCGCGAACCAGCCCATGGTTGTATCGTTGTCGTGCGTGCCGGTGTAAATGACGCTGTTGGCGGAGAAATTTCCGGGTAAATACGGGTTGTCCTCTGAGCCATCGAATGCGAATTGCAGCACCTTCATGCCGGGTAGACCGAATTGTTCAAGCAGTTGTATGACTTCAGGGGTAATCAGGCCGAGGTCTTCGGCGGCAATCGGCAGGCTACCGAGTGAGTTTTGGAGCGCCTGTAGCAGTTTTTCGCCCGGAGCTTTGATCCATTCGCCGGTTTTTCCATTTTCGCTGTCGCCGGGAATGGCCCAGAACGCTTCAAGCGCACGAAAATGGTCAATGCGCAGCAAATGCATGCGTGCCAATTGCGCTTTGACGCGGCGTATCCACCAGTTGAAATCATTTGCCTCATGCGCATCCCAGCAGTACAGGGGATTTCCCCAGCGCTGGCCGTTTTCAGAGAAATAATCCGGTGGTACGCCTGCCACATTTTCGCAAAGGCCGTCCTCGTTTACCGTAAACAGTGATTGATTGGCCCACACATCGGCGGAATCGTGCGCCACATAGATGGGCAAATCACCAAACAGAATAATACCACGTGATTCGGCGTAGGTTTTCAGCGCCAGCATTTGCCGGTTAAATACAAACTGCTCGAACAGCACCTGCCGAGAGTCCGCTTCGCATACTGTGCGTGCTGCGGTCAGGGCTTCCTGCCGGTGCATGCGCAAGGCTTCATCCCATTGCCACCACGGAGATCCGTTGGCCTGCTTTTTGAGCGCTGTGAACAGCGAGAAATCATCCAGCCAGTCGCTGTTTTCACGCGCAAATTGATCCACTTCTGCGGCGAGTTGTTTGTTATTGTTAACCTTGTGCCAGAAGCTTTCTGCCGCTTGTTCGAGGTTGTCGGCAAGCGTATTTGTCCATCCGGAAAGGGCCAGTTCACGCAAATCAATCAGTGCCGGATTACCGGCGAAGGTGGACAGCGATTCGTAGGGTGAACCGTGCCCGTGTGTGGGGCCGAGTGGCAGAAATTGCCAGACGGAAAAGCCGCCTTTGCCGATGTCATCCACAAAAGCACGCGCTTCAGCACCCAATGTGCCACATTTTTGCGGTCCGGGTAGCGAGGTGATATGCAGTAAAACGCCGGAGCGTCGCCGGTTAAGCCATGTGTTCATTGCAGTGTTGGTGAGGGCGGGATGTGTCAGTTGCCGCGCCGCATCGCGCCGCCGCCTTCGGCATCACCGCCACCGGCTGAGATTGGTTTTTCAACGTTATTCGGCGTGACCTGACCGATTAGATGGTAGAGCTTTCGCAGGTGGCTACGGTATAAATTGTCGAAATCGCGTACCGCCGCACCGGGATTGTAATCACCGAACCACCAGCACCAGTCGGATCCTTCGCAGATACGCAATTGCTCTTCGGCAGCTTGCAGACGCTCCAAACTCAGCTTGCCACTCGCTTTGGCAGCATCGAATGCCAGTTTGGCATCAATAAGCAGCTCCCAGCCGCGTGTTTTGGCGGCATCGCCAATCCAGGTGGACAGATTTCCGTACACCCACGAACCGGCAGCCATGCGTTTCAGCGTGGGCTGCTTATGATGTTGAGAGAGGTAGTCGGAGAAGGTGGTCAACTCGAAATCCTTGTGCTCGGAAATGGCCTGATACAAAGCGGTGAGGAAGGGGAGGCCATTTTCCGGGAAGTGCTCCCACGCATTTTCGCCATCCATAATAATGGATACGACCGGTGCTATTTCACCTTGTGTACGGTGATGAATACCAGCCAGTTCATGGATGAAATTGGCGACTGCATCCGCATTCCCCCAGCTCTGATAATCGAAGCCGATGAGGTCGGACAAATGATCATCGCGGAAGAAACATGTGATATTGCCCTTGTTGCCGGTTTTCCACGGGTGATACAAATCTTTACCGCCGGAATGTTCACGCAGGTTATAACCCAGCGATTGATGCAACACGCCTTCGCCGGTTGCGCACCAGTCGAAACCGGAATTCCCGAGCATTTCCACGGTTTTTTGCGAAACAGCGCCCTCAGCAGGCCAGCAGCCACGGGCCGGATGCCCGAATACCTCGGCATGTTTGCGTTTAGCCAGATCAATGTGATTCTGCGCCCGCTCTTTGCCGCCCGGATAGGGGCGGGTGGGAATTTCGGCATCAGGCACGCTTTCCAGTGCGGCTTTAAAATCCAGTTGCAGTGGAATAATCGGATGCGCGTACGGGGTGGTGGATATTTCGATGCGGCCATTCTCAGCCAGCTTTTTGTAACGTGCCGGAACATCGTTAAGCAGATTGCCGATGAGGGTGATGAGGTCGCGCCTGTCCTGAGGGGTGAAGTCACGTTCTTTTTCAATCAGCCGACGGGCGATAAAATGTGTGTTGCGTACCGTTTCGCCCAACCATGCCAAGTGATACCAGGTAACCAGATCGGTGAAATAATTGTTACCCAGAAAGCGCAGGCCTTCATGGTTGCGGCACTCTTCAGCGAGATGCCATAAACGGTTGAAAGCAGGGTAGCGATGCAGGTTGCGGTTGTGATTCAGACGGAAACAGGCTTCCAGCAGCCAATCGCGCTGTTCAACGCTGAAATCACCGCCCTGATTAGCCAAAGCGTTGAGTAACGGGTCGGGCAAATCATCGCCATGCTTAAGCCATGCGCTAATATGTGTCGCGTAATCTTGAATTTGCGCAGTCAGCGAAGGTACAAAATTCACCACTGCGCGTGCGCCCGGCACCTGCTCCAGAATGGCAGCCATGTCGGTATAATCTTTCATGGCATGCAGATAAACCCATGGCAGGGCGTAGTGGCCGGATTCAGCATCGCGGTAGAACGGTTGGTGCATATGCCAGCAAAACACGACAGATAGTTTATGCGGCTTGAGGGCCGCTTTTTTATTTGTCATCAGATAATCCTGTGAAACGGGTTGGTTTTTTTATGTTTTCTCAAACGCCGTGCAGATCCTGTCCGAGCATTTCCGGTGTGACCAGCACAATACCGCCTTCACTAACATAAAAACGTTTGGCATCTTCAACGGGATCTTCACCGATGACGGTGTTGTCCGGAATACGTGTGCCTTTATCAATGACGCAACGGCTGATGCGGCAGCCGCGACGGATTTCAACGTCGGGAAGAATGACGCTATCGGTGACTTCGGCAAAGGAATGCACGCGTACATTGGAAAATAGCACGGAATGACGCACCGTCGCGCCGGTAATCAGGCAACCGCCGGAAAGCATGGTATCGACAGCCATGCCGCGCCGTTCATCATCGTCGAAAGCGAATTTGGCAGGCGGTAGCTGTTCCTGATAGGTCCAGATCGGCCAGTCGCTGTCATACAGATCGAGATCGGGGCTGATGTTGGCCAAATCCATATTGGCTTCCCAATATGCATCAATGGTGCCGACATCGCGCCAGTAACCGGGTGCACCGGTATTGGCATTCATGAAGCGGAAGGCGAAAATTTCGGCGTTCTGGATGGCATCGGGAATGATGTCATGGCCGAAATCGTGGGTGGAATTCTCATCTGCCGCATCGGCGACCAGACGGTCACGTAAATATTTAGCGGAAAAGACATAAATACCCATCGAAGCCAGTGCTTGAGTGTCGTTGTCAGGCATAGACTTGGGATTATCCGGTTTTTCCGCAAATTCAATGACACGATTCTTGTCGTCAATGGCCATGACGCCAAACGCCTTGGCTTCTTCAAGCGGAACGGGAATACAACCGACAGTGATGTCGGCGCCGTTGGCGACATGTGCAGCGACCATTTTGCCGTAGTCCATTTTATAGATGTGGTCGCCTGCCAGTACCACCACATATTCCGGACTGTAATGACGCATAATATCGAGATTCTGATAGATGGCATCGGCAGTGCCGGAATACCAGCCTTCACCCTGCCGCTGCTGGGCTGGAACGGCTTCGATAAATTCGCCGAACTGGCCGGAAAGAAAACCCCAGCCGCGTTGCAAATGGCGTTGCAGCGAATGTGATTTGTATTGTGTTACAACTGAAATATGCCGGATGCCGGCATTGATGCAATTGGATAACGGGAAATCAATAATGCGGAACTTGCCGCCGAATGGCACGGCCGGTTTGGCACGCCAGTCGGTCAGTGCTTTTAATCGCGAGCCGCGCCCTCCGGCAAGGATAATAGCTAGTGTTTCGCTGGTGAGTTTGCTGATGTGACGTTGCATAACGATTTCAGACATTTGATTTCCCTCGCAGAAACTAGTGTTTTACGGTGAGAGGCATGCTAGCAGGACGGGTTGTTATTCACCACCGTTGTTTTGCCCGCCAATGCTTGCTATTCTAAGCCTCTGCTACCATCCATTTTTATCATTCAGGGAAGTGCTGAACAAACCATGATTCGTGATGCTGCACGTAAAATTAATGATTTCCGCGTTAAAAGTTTGAGTCATAGCGGTGCTATGGATTGCAATCTTTGCCTTGAACTCGCGCATTTTTCATTGCAACAGCATCGAAGCAGCTTTATTCAGCACTTCTCTGGTTAGAGAGGCGTTTTATGTCAGCCAGCGTGATTGCAGTCCGGTCATTCGATGACCAGAAACCGGGCACATCCGGTTTGCGCAAAAAGGTTAAGGTATTTCAGCAAGCGAACTATCTGGAGAATTTCGTGCAATCGGTGTTCGATTCGATTGGCGATTTTTCCGGGCAGACGCTGGTGCTTGGTGGCGACGGACGTTTTTACAACCGGCATGCGATTCAGGTCATTTTGAAAATGGCGGCGGCCAACGGATTCTCTCGCGCACTGGTCGGGCAGGGCGGTATTCTATCTACGCCTGCGGCATCGCATGTGATTCGTAAATATAAGGCGTATGGCGGTCTGATTTTGTCGGCCAGCCACAATCCGGCGGGTCCTGATGAGGATTTCGGCATCAAATATAACATTGGCAACGGCGGCCCGGCTCCGGAAGGTGTGACCGAGGCGATTTTCGCGCGTACCAAGAGTATCAATGAATACCGCACGCTTGAGGCAAACGATATTTCTCTCGATGGCATTGGTGCGACGCAACTGGGTGAGATGCGCGTTGAGATAATTGATCCGGTGGCCGATTATGCGGATTTGATGCAGTCATTGTTCGATTTTGATGCTATTCGCGCTTTGCTTGCAGGTGGTTTCAGCATGAAATTCGATGCCATGCATGCGGTCACCGGTCCGTATGCCACGCGGATACTTGAAGGTGATTTGGGTGCATCTGCCGGTACGGTGATGAATGGCATTCCCAAAGAGGATTTCGGTGGCGGACATCCCGATCCGAACCTTACCTACGCGCACGATCTGGTGGAGATTATGTATGCCGATGATGCGCCTGATTTTGGTGCGGCTTCCGATGGCGATGGCGACCGGAATATGGTTCTCGGCAACGGTTTTTTTGTTACGCCAAGCGATTCGTTGGCGATTCTTGCCGCCAATGCGGAGTGTGCTCCGGGTTATCAGGGTGGTATTGCCGGTATCGCCCGTTCGATGCCGACTTCGGCGGCTGCGGATCGGGTGGCCGAAGCGATGGGTCTGGACTGTTTTGAAACACCGACCGGCTGGAAGTTTTTCGGCAATCTGATGGATGCAGGCAAGGTGACCTTGTGCGGCGAGGAGTCGTTCGGCACGGGCTCGAATCATGTGCGCGAGAAGGATGGCTTGTGGGCGGTGCTTTTCTGGTTGAATATTCTTGCGGTGCGTAAAGCTTCTGTCGAAGCGATTGTGAGCGAACACTGGCAGAAATTCGGGCGCAATTATTATTCGCGGCATGATTATGAGGGTGTCGATTCAGCGGCTGCCGAGCAGGTGTTACAAACGGTGCGCGATCAGTTCGCTTCCTTGCCGGGCCAAATCTTGGCCGGACGCATTGTTTCCGCCTGCGATGATTTTTCCTATTGCGACCCGATTGACGGTAGCGTGAGCAGTAAGCAAGGCGTGCGGGTGTTGTTTGAAGACGGATCACGGATTATTTTCCGTTTGTCCGGAACGGGAACCAGCGGCGCGACAATTCGCCTTTACCTTGAGTCCTTTGAAGACGACAGTGCGCGCCAGCATATGGATGCGCAGGATGCACTGGCCGATATGATTGTGGCTGCCAACGATATTTCAAAATTACGCGAATTAAGCGGGCGAGATCGTCCGACTGTGATTACCTGAGGATAGATAACCATGAGCAATAAAGAGCAGATGTATCAGATTCTTGAGGCACGGAGCCATGATCCGTTTGCTTATCTCGGTCGGCATAACGCAGGCAAGAGCGGTGTGGTCGTGCGTGCTTTTCTACCCAGCGCCAAGCAGGCGTGGGTACTGGATGAGGCAGGTCAGGCCACAGAGATGAAACGCGTTCATCAGGACGGGATATTTGAGGCAAAACCGACGAAAATGGGTTTCGACGAGGTATATCGCCTGCGTTTGGAGAACAGCGAAGGTCACCGCTGGGAAATCGACGACCCGTATCGCTTTCCACCGGTACTTGGCGACATGGATCTGCATCTGATTGGCGAAGGTCAACATTTCGAGAAATATCGCTTGCTTGGTGCGCATGTGCGCGAGTTTGAAGGGGTGTCCGGTGTGTCGTTTGCCGTTTGGGCGCCGAATGCAAGCCGCGTATCGGTGGTTGGTAATTTCAACCATTGGGACGGGCGCGAGCATCCGTTACGCGCGCGTGGCGATTTCGGCGTATGGGAGTTGTTTATTCCCGGATTGTGCGAAGGAGAGCTGTATAAATTCGAAATCCGCACGCAGTCGGGTGAT
Source organism: Zetaproteobacteria bacterium (assembly GCA_003233235.1). Lineage (GTDB taxonomy): Bacteria > Pseudomonadota > Zetaproteobacteria > Mariprofundales > Mariprofundaceae > UBA1543. The sequence continues at coordinate 3,970 of QILF01000084.1, read as the reverse complement.
ATTTTACTCAAAGTCGATCCGTATGCACAGCAGATGGAGGTGCGTCCGGCCACGGCTTGTGTGGTGCACAATCCGAAACAGTATAAATGGGGCGACAAAACGTGGATGGATGAACGCCGCGCTTACGGTCCGCCGATGGACAAGCCGATGAACATCTACGAGGTGCACCTCGGTTCGTGGCGCAAAGCCGACGGTGAATATCTGGGTTACCGCGATTTGGCCGAACAACTGGTCGAATATTGCACATGGATGGGTTATACGCATATCGAATTGATGCCGATTACCGAGCATCCGTTCGATGGTTCGTGGGGCTATCAGACGGTCGGTTATTTCGCGCCGACAAGTCGCTTCGGCGCACCTGACGAATTCCGCTATTTCGTTGACCATTGCCATGCCAACGGTCTGGGGGTGTTTCTTGATTGGGTTCCAGCACATTTTCCGAAAGATTCGCACGGTCTGGCGCGTTTCGACGGTACGCCGCTTTACGAGCATGCCGATCCGCGTTTGGGAGAGCATAAAGATTGGGGAACCTATATTTTTAATTTCGGGCGCAATGAAGTACGTAATTTCCTGATTGCTTCGGCGCTGTTCTGGTTGGATAAATATCATATCGACGGCCTGCGCGTTGATGCGGTGGCGTCTATGTTGTATCTGGATTATTCGCGTGAAGAAGGTGAGTGGGTTCCTAATAAATTCGGTGGTCGCGAGAATCTGGAAGCGATCGAATTTCTAAAGCAATTTAATTATCTGGTGCACGAACGTTTCCCCGGTGCGGTGACCATGGCTGAAGAATCCACCTCTTTCCCGATGGTCAGTCGGCCCACGTATCTGGGTGGCCTCGGCTTTACAATGAAGTGGAATATGGGTTGGATGAACGACACGCTGGCCTATATGGAAGAAGATCCGGTGCATCGCAGCTATCATCATGGTGAGGTCACTTTTTCGCAGATTTATGCCTACACCGAGAATTTTATTCTGCCTTTTTCGCATGATGAAGTGGTACACGGCAAGGGTTCGATGTCCAATAAAATGCCGGGTGACGACTGGCAGAAATTCGCCAATTTACGCACTCTGTATGCCTATATGTATACCCATCCGGGCAAAACGCTGATGTTTCAGGGTTTGGAATTCGGTCAGTGGGGCGAATGGAAGGATGCCGCCAGTCTGGATTGGGACCAGGCCAATTTTATGCCGCATCGCGGTCTGCAACTGCTGGTTCGCGACCTGAACAATCTGTCGCGCGATGTTCCGGCCCTGCACGAAGTCGATTTCGAATCACACGGCTTCCAGTGGATTGATTGTAACGATGCGTCGCAATCCACGTTGAGCTATATCCGCCGCGATAAAAACGGCGGCGCGGTGTGCGTGATGCTGAATCTGACACCGGTTCCGCGTTACGATTATCGTCTCGGCGTGCCGGAGGCCGGTTTCTATAAGGAAGTGATGAATACCGATGCGGAAATGTACGGCGGCTCGAATATGGGCAATAGCGGCGGTGTGTCTTCTGAAGATGTGGCATGGATGGGGCAACCGCATTCGGTGCGCATTACGGTTCCGCCGCTGTCGTGTCTGGTGTTGCGCCGCGAGGGGTGGTGAATCACTGCCAGAGGCAATGTCGGCTGTTAAAGCCAAAAGAGCACGCTGATTTATTCAATGCGCTCTTGTAACAGGTGTCCGGGATTGATAAGTATTTGGCTGTTCCACCGCATCTGAATGAAGTTAAACCGGGAAAATTCTGAATACTCCGATTTGATGAGATTGTTGCGCAAAACAGGCAAGTTCAAAGCGATGATTGCAAGCTTTGCTATTGCTCTAAAGCCTTAACGCAGAAATTGCCTGTTTTGCGTGCGGTATCGCAACGCCGAGTTGCTGCATGATGAATGCGAAATGTGAATTCATGAATTGATCAGTATCCCCGGGATTCTGTCATGCAAGTCAATGCCAAAGAATTGCGTCAACATTTGAGCGAATATTCCGAACAGGATGATTTGTTTGGCATTTGGATCGATGTGCAAGGTGAAGATATAATGTGAACAGGTACACAATATGCGGCAAAGCCGCTGGTTTTAATGCGCGAAACAAGCCTGCCTCCGAATTTCCACTTTCTTTCCGGCATGATATTTTGCATTTACGACTATCATATCATAGCCTCGCTCAATGAATGCATACCTGTTGTCCTTTCTGGTATTTGCAGCAGCTGCGAATGTAGTGGCAATTCCGCTAATTTATCTTGAACGCAGGAAGGGACAGCACTGCCATCCCATTGAATATATCATGATCTATCTGACTTGGCTGATGTTTGTTGCACTGATCGGGTTTATTTTCCACGGACTGGATGCGGCATTTGCCGACTGGAAGATAAGCAGGGCGTTCAGTATCGGTTTCTTTTGTGTTGCCGGAATCCTTGCCGGACTTTCGTTGTTACCCAAACTACTGCTGGCGCAGCGTAAAGTGAATCCCGTGATTGTTACAGTCATATCTTCAATTCTTATCGCTGTGACCTTTACAAAGTTCTCGGTACTCGTATTTCTGTTTACAGGGGACAGTTAAGGAAGCTCTGAACAACTCCGATTTGATGAGACTGCCGCACGCAAGCGGGCCCGCTAGATGATTATCAGGTCTTGAATGTTGAATTTTTACATACCTGATGATGCGGCAGGCAATGTGGCGCGGGTTTTGGGACGTCTTCTTTTTTGAGCGGCCAAGAAAGAAGCAAAGAAGGCCGCCCGGCGAAGCTGTGAATTCCCGGGTCGTGTATTTGTGAAACGGGCACGAAATATTGTGTTGCATCCGTTTTACAAACATCCGTTCCGGCGTCATGTTGAGTTGTAATTTCGGCAAATGGAACCACCATTCGCCTTATTCCAGCTCAAAATCACACTCGAAGCGGGATTGCAACTCATCCCCCCAGACTTTTGCAAGTGGCTCTGTCGAAAACTATTTAAGAAACCTGAATCAGAGAATATAACGTGATAAATCTTCGTCTTTGGCGATGCCTGCAAGGCGATTTTTGACGTATTCGGCATCGACGGTGAGATTTTTCTCTTTGCGATCCGGGGCGTCGTAGCTGACTTCTTCGAGCACGCGCTCCAGCAGTGTGTGCAAGCGGCGGGCACCGATATTTTCGGTTTGTTCGTTGACATGCACGGCTAGGCGGGCGATTTCGGCGATGCCATCTTCGCTGAATGTCACGTTTAAACCTTCGGTTGCCAGAAGTGCGGAATATTGGCTGGTCAGCGCATTTTCCGGTTCGGTGAGAATGCGGCGGAATTCATCTTCGCCGAGTGCATCGAGGCTGACACGAATCGGAAAACGGCCCTGAAGTTCAGGAATCAGATCGGACGGCTTGGCCAGATGGAATGCACCGGAAGCGATGAACAGCACGTGATCGGTATTCACCGGGCCGCTACGTGTATTGACCACCGTACCTTCAACTAGCGGCAGCAGATCACGTTGCACACCTTCGCGTGACACATCGGCATCTTTGCCCTCGCGGTGGGTGATTTTGTCCATTTCATCGAGGAAAACGATACCGTCGTTCTCGGCGCGGGAGACAGCTTCTTCTTTGATACGATCCATATCCAGCAGGCGATCCGCCTCTTCCTGTTGCAGATATTTGAGCGCATCTTTGATTGCCATGCGGCGTCGTTTGCTTTGCGAAGATATCAAGCCACCGAGCATCTCCTTGATGTCCATTTCATCGCTACCCTGACCCCCGAGCACCTGCATCATCGGCATTTGCGGGTTGCCACGCACCTCGATTTCTACCTGCCGGTCGTCCATTTCGCCGAGGCGCAATTTGTGACGCATTTTTTCGCGTGAATCGTTGCCGGGTTTGCCCTGTTCGGCGGAAACCTGGCCACTCGGTTTGACCGGATGCGGAATCAGAATATCCAGCAGACGGTCTTCGGCTGCTTCTTCGGCACGCGCGCGGACGCGAATCAGATGCTCTTCGCGAACGATTTTAATC
>QILF01000151.1 GCA_003233235.1 Zetaproteobacteria bacterium | reverse complement strand
ATTTTGAGTTGGAATGAGGTGAATGGTGGTTCCATTTGCCGAAATTACAACTCAAAATCGCGCCGGAGTGGGGACGAAAATCGCCGCTCACGACTTTTGCAAGTGGCTTATAGTACTTAATTATCAGAGAGGTGTTGAGTAACCGGATTCGGGCATGGCGATATATTGGTCAGCAGGTGTTTTGTTCGATTTTTTTAGCAGGATGGTTTTGACCTCCTGTTTCTGTGCTTTGAGTGTTCCAACCGCCTGAATTTTGCACAGGTTTAGGTGCTATTGTTATAACAGGCTTGAGGCGCATGGATGCCCCGAATCAATTCTTACTCTCCATGCACAAACACCTGAGGATTGAGGTCAAACTTGAAAAGTTGTTTCATGGATGTTGTGACATTTTTACGGTCATCATCGGATAACTTACCCGCTTTTCTGAGAATCAGTTGATCATCCAATGTGAATAGTTTCATGCGCACAAGCGATGCAGAATTTAACCCGGCAGCATTCAAATTTGAAATTTCAACATCCAGCGGCCAGTCAGAATTCTTTGCACTGGTAATCATAGCCAATACAGATTGGCCAACCTGCATGTTGAAATTTACGGCATCTGAAAGCACGAGTGCCGGACGATGTTTTGCGGTGGAACGATCTGTAAACGGAAATGGTACGACGACCACATCAAAGGCTTTAAAGGTCACGATAAGCCTCTTCATCGGCTTCCGATGCCCACTCGTTCAGTGTGTTTTCAAGGCTTTGTGCAAATATAAGATCAATAGGTCGAGCCTTGCGAAGGTGGATATTATTATCTTCAATGTCGAAAGCAATTGCGTCACCAGCCCGTAAATGAAGTAAATTTCTTACTGGCTCCGGTATGGTGGCTTGATATTTGCCAGTGAGTTTGCTTGTCGCTGTTTGCATCATAACCTCCATGTCATATAGTAATACTAGCATTACCTATTAAAGACGACAACTTTCCTTACCTGCGTACATTTATAACATTAAACCGCAAGCAAGGATGTTCTGGCGTATAAATTTTTATCGCTTGCTTTTCTTTGCCTTTTTCTTGCGTCCTTTTTTGTTCATCCATGCATCGTGTTCGGCGACCAGTGCTTTTAAATCCATTGCCGCGCGATCTTCAACGGAAGTGACCTCGGCATAACCTTTTTTGCTGACTTTTATTTCTTCGATAGGCTTGCGAATGAAATCCTCGATGGCGACCAGCAGCTCTTTTTCTTCGCTGCTGCAAAAGGAAATTGCTTCGCCTTTGTTCACGCCGCGTCCGGTGCGCCCGACCCGGTGCACATAGTTTTCCGGTTTTTCCGGCAGGTCGTAGTTGATCACATAATCCACATCCGGCACATCAATGCCGCGTGCGCTCACATCGGTGGCAATCAGGATGCGTGATTCGCTATCGCGGAATGATTGCATGGCGGTGGTTCGCGCGGCCTGATCTTTCTCACCGTGAATGCTTACTGCGGCAATATCAGCGCGTTCCATCGCTTTGGCAACGCGTTCGGCGCGTACCCGCGTGCGTACAAACACAATCACCTTGCCATCGGGATGATCTTCCAGAAAGCGGCCTAGAAAGTGCCGTTTATCGTCCATTTCGACGAACATCACAAAATGGCTGATATTTTTAGAAATCTTATCCTTGGGCGAGACCTGAATGCGAATGGCTTCGCTTTTTACCTGCGAATAGGCCAGTTTTTTGATGTCATCGTTGATGGTGGCAGAGAAAAAGAGCGTCTGATGCCTGCGTTTGAGCATTTTTTTGATATATTTTATATCCTCGATAAAACCGAGATCAAGCATGTGATCGGCTTCATCCAGCACCAGTGTAGAAATGCTGTCCAATCGAATCACCTGCTGATGAATCAGATCGAACATACGCCCCGGCGTAGCAATCAGCACATCAATGCCATCCTGCAAACGGGCGATTTGTGTATCCTGCTCAACGCCGCCATGCAGGGTAAACACCTTCACGCGTGTGTGATTGGCGATAGATTTGAACACCTCGCCGATTTGCAGCGCCAGCTCGCGGGTCGGAGCCAGCACAATGCATTTGATGCCGTAAGCACGTTTACTGGTTTTGTAGCGATGGATGCGATCAATAATTGGAATAGCGAAGGCGGCAGTTTTACCCGTGCCGGTCTGGGCAATGGCTAGCACATCCTCATCTTTAAGAATCGAACCAATGGCCTTGAACTGGATATCCGTTGGCCGCACGAAGCCGAGAATGCGTAGATTCTTCTTTATTTCCGGCGAGATATGGTAATGCTCGAATTTCATGGTCTATTCCAATGTGTTCATCTCTGAATATTCAAATCTTCAGGGCGATTTCCATTTCCTTATGTGATGTTGCACAAGCATAGCCGAGCAGGTGGCTTTATGCACTTTAGAGAGGTGCTGATTAATTCTGAGTAAAGCAAGTTGCATTTAAGAATGTGCCAAATCAAGGCGTAATATGCGCATAATAGCACGGCTATGGCTCAAATCTTTAACGCAGAAATCGTTCATTTTACGTGCAGGGTCACGAATCATGGTTTGTTTAGCGCTTCCTTAGGAAAATGCGTATTTTTCTGCCCATGCGGCCAGCACCGTGCCGATATAAACGGCATCCTTTGCATCGCTAAGTAAATGATCGGCATGATCAAGCGAAACAAAGCTTTTCGGATGTTTGGCGGCAGCGAAAATATGTGCGGCGTTGTCAATGCCGACGATTTCATCAAGCGGTGAATGAAACACCAGCAGGGCGCGCTTCAAATCGTGAATATGCTGTTCGGCACTGTTCGCCTGCAAATCGTCGAGCAGTTGTTTTTTGATGCGGAAGTTACGCCCGGCCAGTTTCACCTGCGCTTCACCTTGCGCCTCAATTTCCGCGTGACTGGAAGCAAACATCTCACCGACATGCGCAGGATCGAAGGGAGCGGCGATGGTGCAGACGGCTTTGCACTCGGGAATATGTGTCGCTGCCATCAGTGCAGCAGCACCACCGAGTGAGTGGCCGATGAGGATGGATGGTGCTTTATATTTCTCACGCATAAAATTAGCCGCACTTATTAAATCGTTGATATTGCTCGACAAATTTGTGTCGGAAAAATCCCCTTCACTATCGCCCAAACCGGTAAAATCGAAGCGCAATACAGCGATTCTTTTATCCGTCAACGCACGCGAAATATGCGCGACAGCTTTCAGATTCTTTGAGCAGGTAAAGCAATGGGCAAACAGCGCAAAAGCACGCGGATTTCCATGTTCAGGCAGATCAAGCAGGGCGGACAGGCGCTGGCCTTGTGCGTTTTCAAAATGAAGCTTGCGCGGATTCATGGGCGATGGTCGTTTGGCAGGGCCAATTACTTCAGACATGTCTGACCTGAAAATCAGGGCAGTAAGGCTAGCGGCAGAGCGGGAATCGCTGTTTCCGGGGCGTCGCCGCTCAGGCTTAGCAGAAATGCCAGCAAATCCTGCTTTTCCTCAAGCGATAAATGCAGCGGTCGCAACTCGTTGCCGCCACCGAGTGTATCGCCGCCACGGTCATAGAAATCAATAATATCAACCAGCGTCTTTTTCGAGCCGTTATGCATGTAGGGCGGAGTCAGCGCAATATCGCGCAGGCCGGGGGTTTTGAAGGTGTTTCGATCTTTATCCTTGCCGGAAATCTCATAATGCCCCGGGTCAACGCTGTTGATACCGGTATTGTGAAAAGACGAATCAGTGAATGCCGGACCGCTATGGCACTGGATGCAATGGGCTTTACCGCGAAACAGCGCAAAACCGCGTTTGGCACTTTCTGTTATTGCCCCGCTATCACCTTCCAGCCACGCGTCAAAAGGGCTGGGATTGGAAACGATACTACGTACAAACGTTGCCAGTACCGCAGCAATGCGCTCAAAAGTAACACCCTCGGAAGCAAAGGATTCGCTAAAGGCTTTGCGATACGCGGAAATAGCTGCAATTCGCACGACGATACTACGTGCTGTTTCGCCGCTGAACATGCCCGGAGAAAGCATGTCCTGACTAACCGCATCTTCCAGACTGGAAGCTCGTCCATCCCAAAAAAATGCGTGTACATAGGCGATATTAATCAGACTCGGGGTATGCCGCCCAAGCCCTTGCTGATTGCCCATCGCACGTGCCATACCATCGGCCCAACCAAGACCGGGATGATGACAGGTGGCGCATGTGCGTGATGGATTTCCAGACAAACGGGGGTCGAAAAACAACTTACGGCCAAGTTCCTGTTTTTGCGCACTAAACGGATTCTGTTCGGGATAGCTTACCGGAGGCAGCAGCCATGCTGCTTTTTCCGATGCGCTTAACTGTTGCAAGGGTGGTTCGGAATCCGCTGCACAAGCCGATGACGGAAGCAGGGCGTTTATCAGAAAAACAGCCGTGAAAAGTATGGTGAAGATACTGGCGTTGACAGTAGCGATGGCGATGCGCAGCAAACATATCCTCCGGTTCATTTGAACTTCGTTATTTCCCTGCCATCCCTCAACAGTCCAATCGTAGGCGCTTGGCGTGCAAAGGCAAGCGGCTTTTCGTAAGCATTTGTTGAATTTACGCCGTATAGGGCAGGGGATCGCGTAAACCCAGATCAGCAAATCCCTGTTGACGGTACAAACAGGAATCGCAGTGGCCACAAGGCAGGCCGCCGGTCATCGGGTCGTAGCAGGAGTGGGTCAGCGAATAATCCAGTCCGAGTTTGAGTCCTAAAGCGATAATTTCGGACTTTTTCAAGTTGATAAGCGGTGTTTCGACATGCATATCATGACCTTCAATACCCGCACGCGTACCCAGCTTGAGGGTACGTGCGAAGGAGGAAAAGAATTCGGGCCGACAATCAGGATAACCCGAATAATCGACAATATTAGCGCCAATGACCAATCGCGATGCCTGTTTCGCCTCGGCAAAAGCAGCGGCCATGGATAGGAAAATAAGATTGCGTGCAGGCACGTAGGTGATTGGAATCGTCCCTGTTTCCTGCTGATCCTTGGGAACGTCCACATCTGAGGTGAGTGCCGAGCCGCCAATCGCGCCGAGATCAACATGCAATACGCGATGCTCACGCGAGCCGAGTTCTGCGGCTACCCGCTGCGAAGCCTTCAATTCAATGCGGTGACGCTGGCCATAATCGAAAGCCAGCGTATCGCACGTCCAGCCGCGTTCTTTGATGGCCCATGCCAATGCGGTGCTGGAATCCAAACCTCCGGAAAGCAGCACAATGGCTGTTTCGCTTAGGCTAGACACCTGTCGCCTCCATGCCCCAGATATGCTTGTGCATCTGCAATTGCAGGCGTGCCGACGGATTATCCCGCAACATCCATTCAGCGAGTTCTTTTGCCGCTAAACGGCTTTCAACCGGCGAGAAGAGCACAGGAATGTCATCTGCTAAATCGCGGCAATGTTGTTCGAGTATACTCAGCGCCCACTGATAGTCGGATTTGCTGCACAGTACGAATTTTACTTCATCACCGGATTTCAATCGCGGAATATTGCGCCAGAGGTTGCGTTCCGCTTCGTCGCTATCGGGTGTTTTGATGTCGAGAATCCGGCGCACACGCGGATGCAATTTATTTATATCAAACGTGCCGGAGGTTTCCAGTTGAAGCAGCGCCTTTTGTTGCGCCAGTTGATTGAGTAGCGAAGGACAGTTTTTTTGCGCCAGAGGTTCACCGCCACTGACCAGCGTTAACGGTCGATGTTTGCGAGTTACTTCTCCACAAATTTCTTCAATCGTCATCCACGCGCCATTGTCAAACGGGATAGCTTCCGGGGTGTCGCAATAGCTGCATTCCAACGGACAACCGGCAAGCCGGATCAGTGTGCAGGGCATGCCGGAAAGGGTGCTTTCACCCTGAATGCAATCGTAGATTTCATGAACGCGGACGCGTAGCGAAGCAGACATGCTATTTATTGGCTGGTTACTTTGTATTTTTGTTGGCTTCTAACAAAGTCAGCAGCTTGCGAGCCCTTTCTGCAGCGAGAGAGTCGGCATGTTTACGAATCAACTGCTCCCAGATGGCCTTGGCATCGGCAAAACGCTTCTGGGAGCGGTAGGCAATGCCGAGTTTGAGCATGGTGATTGCATGTTTGGTGCTTTCGGGATAATGCGCGACCAGCCATTCGAGATTACCGATGGCGCGTCCTGTGTTATTGAGCGCGAGATAGCTTTCGCCCAACCAGTAGTAGGCCTGATCGCTATATTGACCCTTCGGAAAAGATTTTAAAAGGTCACGGAATTTTTCAATGGCTTCGTCGTAACGACCACTCTTCAGGGCCAGATAAGCCGCTGTGTAGTGATCTTTTTCCTTTTCGCCAGCGATAGTATGATTGGCAGGTTCGGCGGATTTAATAACCTGCGGTTTAATAGCCATAGCAATTTTTTCAATCTTCCTGTCCATGTTGTTTTTGGAAATCTGACGCGACTTTTTGAGTAGCTTCGAAGTAGCTTTCAAGCGCGTTGTCGCTACTTTCAGGCGAGCTATTTGACGCTTGATGTTAACAATTTCTTCTTGCTGAGCCGCATATGCAGCATTGCCTTGCTGTTGGTTTGTTTTTATTTCCGCCCATTGCTGATGCAGAGATTTCACACTGTCCGCAAGCTGGTTCTGCTGCTTTTGCAAAGTCTCAATTGATTGCAATACCAACAGTTTGTCTTGAGTCCATGCATCAACGTGCTGCTGTTGTTTCCCGGATACACATCCGCTGAGTAACAGACATGCCGAAAAAGCGGCCATCGGAAAAACCGATGACCGCCAGTTCATGGATAAACCTTTTTGTTTAGTGAATGACAATATCTGCGCGCCTGTTCTGAGCCCAGCAATTTTCACCAGTGCCGCGACAGACAGGGTTCTCTTCACCGAAGGAAGCCGTTCTGATATTACCTGCAGGTGCGCCATGCTGTACCAGATAGGCCTTCACGGCATCGGCACGGCGTTGACCGAGTGCCAGATTATATTCACGACTACCGCGATCATCGCAATTACCTTCCACGGTCACGTTATGCTGCGGGTGAGACTTCAGCCAATTTGCATTATCATCAAGAATACGTGCGCCTTTAGCCGTAATATTGGAACTGTCGAAAGCGAAATAAACCGCGTTATCGGCAGGAATACCACCCATCATACGTCCATCGTTTTTAGCGCTGCCGTGGCTACTTTTGCCGCTATTGTTACTCATACCGCCATTGTTACTCATGCTACCGCCATCGACTGCTTTCTTGGCGCAGCCGCTCATCATCAGCCCTGCGACTGCAAAAAAGACGATAGCCATTGTTGAAAATTTATTATTCATGAAATCCTCCGTTTTTAAACTGCTTTTTAAAACCCTATAAAACTTCTGGGCGTGAGTATATACAGTCAGTTTGTTGCTTATCAAGCTATTCCGCAATGCTACTATCTATTTTGGCCGGATGATCATGAAATTTACGTTCACTTCAACCAGAGCCTGTTGACCGCTTAGCGTGACCAGACGGGGTCCGATGCATCTTCATCGCCCTTACTGACAACCTCTGCTTTACCACCCCAACTGGGAACGCGATAAACGCGGCGCACACCTTTAATCGTGCGAGAGAATAACAGCATCTGCGCATTTGGCGACCATGCGGGAGAATCAACCTCCCCGCCGGTTACCAGATAGCGCACATCGCTTCCGTCGGCACGCATTGTCGTCAATGCATATTGCCAGTTTTGCAGGGCGATAAACGCAATACGTTCGCCTGTCGGCGACCATGCCGGTGAGGTGTTGTACGGACCGGTACTACTAATGCGTTCGATGTGCCGGTCACTGATGCGCATGGTGAAAATCTGCGGCGAACCGCTACGATCGCTGGTAAAAGCGATGTACTTACCGTCGGGCGACCAGCTTGGTGAGGTATCGATGCCCTTGTGGTGGGTAAGTTGTCGCCATTTGCGGGTTTTTGTATCGAACAGATGAATTTCCGGATTACCGGTAAACGACAAGGTAGCCGCAATAAAACGACCATCCGGCGACCATGCAGGGGTACTGTTCAGCCCCTGAAAATCACCGAAAACACGTCGTTTGCCGGTTGTTAAATCGAAAGTTTCTAATCTCGGGTGGTTACCGACATAGGTATTCAGAGCGACCAGCGTGTTGTCCGGGGAAAGATCGGGCGACAGCAACAGCCGGAAATTTTTACCCACCGTCTGCCGGTTTGCGCCATCCTGATCCTGATAAATCAGATCAGCGCGGCGGCCATGTTTGCTGACATAGAGAATGTGGCTATCGAAATAACCGGGGATACCGGTTGCCGCACGATAAATTCGATTGGCAATATAATGTGCCAGCGGACGCACCGATTTACTGGTATAGGAAAGTGTGGTCTTGGACAGTAGCTTATTGCGGAAAGGATCATGCACCTCAATATACGCATTCCAATGTTTACCCTGTTTTTTTAGATGCACCACGGCGAGAATATCTGTGCCGATAATACGCCAGTCGGCATAATCCGGGTCTTTTCTGACTTGTTTGATGTCGGCCAGATAACTGAACGGATTGAGTACCACAAATGAGCGGCTGGATTGCAGATCGTTGCGGACAATGTTGTGTATGCTTTTAATGCTGGCCGCATCAACGCCTTGCCCGTCAACCAGCCAGGCGAGTTTCAGGGGTTGATAACCGGATTGGAATATTTCAAATTCCGCAGCCTGTGCGCTAAGGGAGAATAACATGAGGAAAAAAACACCGATCAATCGCATGAGGCGGTTTCTAGCTGTGCTGCGGGGAGATTGCAAGTGAGCGTGAAAATACTGCCGGGCGGTCTTTTTTCAGCGGCCTTTGCCGCACTCGCTGAAAGCGATGTGGATGCCAAGTTGTCTGTAACGCATGCGCTCTTTGCCGCATGGTCAGATGGAAAGCTCAAACGCGAATCTGAATCTTGTATACCACTCGATGCAACTTGCGTTGGCCGACCTGCGCAGCCGGAGCTTGTGCACCCGCGTTATATGCCGCGACGCGGCTTGGGTAGCGATCATGGGCGCATCCGTATGATGCATGCCATTGCGCATATTGAATTTAACGCCGTCAATCTGGCGTTGGATGCCGTGCAGCGTTTTCAAGACATGCCGGATGCATATTATTCCGACTGGCTCAAGGTGGCAGACGAGGAAGCACGGCATTTTTTGTTATTGCGTGACTGGTTGCGTACGCATAATAGTGATTACGGCGCTTTCGCTGCGCACAACGGCTTGTGGGAAATGGCTGAAAAAACGGATCATGATGTGCTGGAACGCATGGCGCTGGTTCCGCGTGTATTGGAGGCGCGTGGTCTGGATGTCACGCCCGGCATTATTGAAAAGCTGCAACAGGCTGGAGAAATGGATATTGCGGCCATTTTACAGGTAATTTACGAAGAGGAAATCGGCCACGTTCGCATCGGAAACCACTGGTTCCGGCATCTTTGTAACGGGCGTGCACTTGATCCCGAAACGACCTTTTTTTCTCTGTTGAAAAAGCATTTCCCGAAAGGTTTACACGGCCCGTTCAATCTCGATGCGCGGCATCAGGCTGGTTTCAGCGAATCGGAACTGGCGCGCCTGAATGAAGCGTAATTTTCCGGATTAACGCATGCAAAATGACAACCTGCGACATGCAGGCATGCCATCCACGCAGGAAAATCTATCCGCAACCATTCGTAACATGGCGCAGGCGCATGGTTTTGCTTTGTGTCGAATCACGCGACCGGAAATTGCCGACAAACACCGGAAATCACTCGACGATTGGGTGAAGAACGGCATGCATGGCGATATGGCATGGATGGCTGAAGATGAGCGAATGAGCAGGCGTAAACTACCGGAAAATATGCTAAAAGGTGTACAAACGGTGATCTCGCTGGGGATGCGCTATTTGCCACCTGCCTATTCGCTTACCGAAGCGAATACCGCGCAGGGCAGGGGGGTGATTTCCTCTTACGCGCAGGGCGATGACTACCATGATTATATGAAAAAGCGACTGAAGGCGTTTGCGCGCGATCTTGATACCGTTTTAGGAAAGCACAATCAGCGGGTTTATGTGGACACCGCACCCGTACTCGAACACGCGCTGGCTGAAGATGCAGGTATCGGCTGGCAGGGCAAACATTCATTGAGTATCGACCGGCAATTCGGCTCGTGGTTTTTTCTCGGTGAAATATTTACCAGTGCAAGCCTCCAGCCGGATGCCCCGGCAACGCATCATTGCGGCAGTTGCAGTGCCTGCATTGACGTTTGCCCGACGCGGGCGATTGTTGCGCCGTTTGTTGTCGATGCACGCTTGTGTATTTCTTATCTGACGATTGAACACAAAGGCATCATTCCCCGTAAATTGCGTCCGCTGATGGGTAATCGTATTTACGGCTGCGATGATTGTCAGCTGGTTTGCCCGTGGAATAACGAGGTGGCCTTGCCGGAAAACGATTACCTTGAAGTACGTAAGGAGAATATTCTTCCCGAACTTGTTAGTCTGCTGGCGCTGGATGAAGCGGATTTTCGTGAGTTTTTTCGTAAAAGTCCGGTTAAACGTATCGGTAGAGCTCGTTTTATTCGCAATTGTTGTGTTGCCGCCGGCAACAGCAATCAGGAGACGTTATTGCCGTCACTTCTGGCCCTGCTGGATGATGATTCGCCGCTGGTGCGCGGGCATGCGGTATGGGCTGTGGGGCGTCTGGAAAAGCGAGAAAATATCGTACTTCTAAACGAACTTCAGTGTAGGAAGAACACGGAGAATGATATTGAAGTACATGAAGATATTCGTATAACTATAAGATTATTAGAGGAAAATGTATGAATACACTCAAAGCTTTTATTTTCGATCTTGATGGCACACTGGTTGATGCATTGCCCGATATTCGTAGCAATGCCAATAGCGCGCTGAAATTACTGGGCTACGATTTTCAGCTGACACTGGATGAAACCCGACCGCATGTCGGTGGTGGCGCGCAAAAACTGGCTTCCAATGTGCTCGGCAAACCGATGGACGATCCCGATACCATGGCGCTGTACCACGCTTTTGCCGATATTTACGAGCAACATCCAGCCGATTTCGGCAAGCCGTTTCCCGGTGTGATGCAGGTACTTGATACGTTGCAAGCGCGCGGCATTGCGATGTGTTGCGTGACAGCAAAACCGGCTAAAGCGCGGGTTCAAGTGCTTAATGTTCTGGGCTTAAGCGGATATTTATCGTTGGCCTTATCGCCGGAAGATGGCTTTGCCAAGAAACCCGCGCCGGACATGCTACTCGAATGCTGTCGGGTGATGGGCGTTACGCCCGCTGAAACAGTCATGGTTGGCGATACACGCTTTGATATTGAAGCGGGATTTGCCGCTGATTGCAATAAGATTTGCTACTGCGAGCACGGTTATCAAGCACTGCCGGAGGAGTTCGAGGGCAGGGTAGTCCGGCTTGCACATTTTAGCGAACTCCTGAAACTTCTGGATGACTGAAAACAGAGGAATAACCGGTATTTACGGCATTCTTCCGGCGGATATTGCGCTTGATGAGCTGCTGCAAAAAGCTGAATCTGCACTGGCGGGCGGGGTGCGTACGCTGCAATTACGCGACAAAAAACAGGGTTATAAACGCGGCTTGAAACGGGCGCTAAAATTGCGTGATTTGTGCCACAGTTATAAAGCGCGACTTTTTATCAATGATTCCAGTCGGTTGGCAATGGATTCAAATGCAAATGGTGTCCATTTGGGGCGTGACGATATACAAAATCTGACCCGAATGCGTGCCGAGATAGTTTCCGGGAAGGAGCATAAGCTGATCATTGGCGTTTCCTGCAAGGGCGATGCCGGTTTTGCCCGGCATGTGCTTAATGATGGCGCGGATTATGTGTCATTCGGGGCGGTTTTCCCGACCACATCCAAAACAGATGCTACAGCGATTGGTTTGCACCGGTTGGCCAAAGCGCGCCAGTTGTTTCCGCAGGCGAATATATGTGCCATCGGCGGCATTACACTCGAAACCCTACCTGCAATTAAAAAAGCAGGTGCGGATTGCGTAGCGGTCATCTCAGCCTTGTTTTCCGCTCCGGATATTGAAGCTCAAGCGAAGAAAATGGTGGAAATATGGAACAACGCCCCGTCTGTCTGAGCATAGGCGGTTCCGATAGCTGCGGCGGCGCAGGTATTCAGGCCGATTTACGTGTATTTGAGGCACTGAATACTCACGGTTGTTCGGCAATAACTGCGTTAACTGCGCAAAATCCGGCCACTGTTGCGCGTATTGAAGCCGTGCCTTTGGCGCAACTGGATGCTGAATTGCATGCTGTCTTTAATTATTACGATGTAGCCGCTGTTAAAACCGGCATGTTGCTGGATGCCGAACATGTCGCAGTCATTTCAGCTGTATTATCGCTATTTCATGCCGGGAAACCGCTGGTTATTGATCCGGTCATGGTATCCAGCAGTGGCGTTGAATTGCTTGATCCTGGCGGACAGGCTGCGATGCTGAACGGACTGTTGCCGATGGCGATGCTATTCACACCGAATCTGGACGAAGCAGCAGTGTTGCTTGGCAGGTCTGTCAACGATGCGGAAACAGATGCTCAGCAGCTTATGCAGATGCTGAACTGCAATATTTTACTCAAAGGCGGCCATGCAGAAGGCGAAATATTGCGCGACGTACTTTGTTTGACCGACGCGCGGGTTGTGAATATTGAGCATCCGCGCAAAGCGTGGAATACCGAAAGGGCGCATGGTAGCGGTTGCCGTCTGGCCGCAGCAATTGCAGCACTACTGGCACAAGGTGCTAAACTCGAAGAAAGCGTTTTACGTGCGATTGATATGACTACGGATTAGCCTGAAAGCGATTTTGCTTCGGCATAAAGCTCTTCAAGTGCATCCAGTTCCATTTCTGCCATGTCGAGACCCGATTCAGTAGCTAACGACTCCATGCTGCGAAAACGCGCGGCAAATTTTCGATTGGTGTGCAGCAACGCCAATTCCGCATCCACGCCCAATTTTCGGCCCAGATTAACCAAGGTGAAGAGAACATCACCAAATTCATCCTGAACACGTGTTAAATCACTGTCTGAAATAACCTCGGCCTCAAGTTCAGCAAGTTCTTCACGCATTTTTGCCAGCACATCAACGGCCTGCGTCCAATCAAAACCGACACGCGATGCGCGACGTTGCATTTTATGTGCCATCGCCAGTGCCGGTAGCGGCGGGATACCGTCCATCAGGCTGTTGCGTTCGCTGTGTTCGCTATCCTTAAGCTTTTCCCATTGAAGTGACAGATTTTCATGACTTAGGTCATCCTTATTGGACGGGGTAAAAACATGCGGGTGACGGTAGACCATTTTTTCAATCAGCGTCTCGACAACATCATCCAGATTGAATGCCTGATGTTCATCGGCGATTTTAGCGTAGAACAGAATATGGAACAGCAGGTCGCCCAGTTCCTGACGCAGCGGCTGCCATTGCTTACGTTCAATTGCCAGATCAACGGCTTCAAGCACTTCGTGAACTTCCTCCAGAGTGTAGTTGCGCAGTGAAGTGAGGGTCTGTTCGCGGTCCCAAGGGCATTCTTCTCGTAATACTTTAATAAGTGATTCTAATTTACTGTAATAATTATGTTTACTTCGTATTCTACTTGGCATGGATGCCCCTTGTAACTTTACATAATATACATTATGCGACGTTAAATAAAGTGAGTGATGTGAACAGTTTGCCTTGCGCAGCACTCACCTCATGGCCTATCCTGCCCAGACACGCAGAAACAGCCAAGGGAGAAGACAATGGAAATATCCGAACTGCTGGCGTTTACCGTTACCAAAAAGGCATCCGACCTGCACATCTCGGCAGGACAATCACCGATGATTCGCATCAATGGCGATATTGTGCGAATCAAAATGCCGGAAATTGATGCACGTACCGTACAGGCCATGGTTTACGATATTATGACCGACAATCAGCGCAAACACTTCGAAGAGAATCTTGAGTTGGATTTCTCCTTTGCGCTTGGCGACATCGCACGCTTTCGCGTTAATGCATTCTGGCAATATCGTGGCATGAGTGCGGCTTTCCGCGTCATTCCAACCGAGGTGCTTAGCCTTGATGCCCTGAACGCACCTGACATTTTTAAAGACATCGTTATGAAGCCGCGTGGTATTTGTCTGGTTACCGGCCCTACCGGTTCAGGTAAATCCACGACCCTTGCGGCGATGATTGACCACCGCAATGAAAATGAACGCGGGCATATTCTAACGATCGAAGACCCTATTGAATTTGTTCATACATCGAAAGATTGCC
Source organism: Zetaproteobacteria bacterium (assembly GCA_003233235.1). Taxonomy (GTDB): domain Bacteria; phylum Pseudomonadota; class Zetaproteobacteria; order Mariprofundales; family Mariprofundaceae; genus UBA1543. Next base: position 11,086 of record QILF01000151.1, on the reverse strand, counting down.
TGATCTCACAACGTGAGCTCGGCCCGCACACCCAATCCTTTGATAATGCGTTGAAAAGTGCCCTGCGCGAAGATCCGGATGTTATTCTGGTTGGCGAAATGCGTGATCTGGAAACCATCCGTCTGGCTCTGACTGCAGCCGAAACCGGTCATATGGTATTTGGTACATTGCATACGTCATCCGCACCAAAAACCATTGACCGCATTATTAATGTCTTCCCTGCGAACGAACAATCAATGATTCGTGCGATGCTTTCCGAGTCTTTGCAGGCTGTAATTTCACAGGCTCTCATCAAAACAGCCGATGGTAATAGCCGCGTTGCCGCCCACGAAATCATGCTGGGCACATCTGCTATCCGCAATCTTATTCGTGAAAATAAAGTGCCGCAAATGGTATCCGTGTTGCAGACATCGCAACGTGTCGGCATGCAGACGCTGGATTTCAACCTTCAACAGCTGGTCAAAGCGCGCAAGATTACCCAGCAGGCAGCACTTGAGAAGTGCACCAACCGCAAGTTGTTCGGTGAACAATAGCAGAGGAGAATAAAACATGAGCGCAAACGAATCTGTGCAAGCCCTGAATATCAGACAATTACTGATGGTGATGGTTAAAAAGAACGCTTCCGACCTTTATATCACCGCTGATATTCCTCCTTCCTATCGTATCGAAGGCGTTGTTTATCCGCTCAAACAGGAGCCGCTTAACCCTATTCAGTGCGAGCAACTTGCCAATTCGACGATGAGCGAGAAACAGCGCGCCGCTTTTGCCGAGGAATACGAAATGAATCTCGCCCTTGCCTACCCTGAAATGGGACGTTTTCGCGTTAATATTTTCCGTCAGCGTGGTAATGTCGGCATGGTTATCCGGCAAATCAAGACGGATATTCCGACCATCGACCAGTTGGGTCTGCCATCTACCTTTAAAGACATCATCATGGCCAAAAATGGCCTTATTATTATGGTTGGAGGCACGGGAAGCGGAAAATCCACTTCGCTGGCGGCAATGATTGATTGGCGTAACAGCAATCAGGCCGGACACATTATCACCATTGAAGACCCGATTGAATTCGTGCATGAACACAAAAAAAGCGTGATCACCCAACGCGAGGTCGGTACCGACACATTGGAATTCGAGAAGGCGCTGAAAAATACCCTGCGGCAGGCTCCTGACGTCATTCTGGTGGGTGAAATTCGTGACCGGAAAACCATGGAACACGCACTTGAATTTGCCGAAACCGGTCATCTCTGTCTATCCACATTGCATGCCAATAATGCCAATCAGGCGCTGGAGCGTGTGATTAATTTTTTCCCCAACGATATGCACGAACAGGTTGTACTCAATTTATCCATGAATATCCGGGCCATTTTGTCGCAGCGTCTGGTGCGTACGATGGATGGTAAACGCGTACCGGCGATTGAAATCATGATGAATACACCACGCATCGGCGATTTGATTAAAAAAGGTGACATTCTGACGATTAAAGTAGCCATGGCTGAAGGCAAAAATTACGGTATGCAAACCTTCGACCAGCACCTGCTGGAACTCTGGAAAAATGGCATTATTTCCGAAGACGAAGCCATGCTGCATGCCGATGCGGTAAACGACCTTCGTCTGAAAATGAAAATGACCAAGCTGGAGGGTGACGGTGGGGATTCCGGCAATGCGCTCGACCAGCTTTCCGGCAGCAACGATTTTGAACTGAAGATTTAGAACGCGCGGGTAAGGAGGCACAAGGTGGCCGAATCGCAAATGATTGATGAATTGCTCAAGGTTGCATTCAAGAATAAGGCCTCTGATCTGATTGTCCGCAGCAATGATCGGGTGCGTATGCGCATTGACGGCACGATTGTCACCATTGCTTCCGAACGCATTTCGCCTCCCGGTCGCGATCAGGTGATTGAGATGATTCATCATCTGAGCAGCCATTTGGATAGTGCGGTGGATGTTGAATCGCTTCAACATCTTGATTTTCACTACCAGTTGCAAATGCTGGCCCGCTTCCGCATTCATGTGATGCGAACGCAAAACGACTTCGGCATCATGGCACGTGTTATTCCGGTTGAAATCCCCGGTTTTGATGAACTTCGCCTGCCTCCTGTGGTGCGCGAGATTGCCGAATACCGCAACGGGCTTGTATTCGTCGGTGGCGCAACCGGTTCCGGGAAATCCACAACCCTTGCCGCCATGCTTAACCATGTGATTCAGCACCGTCCGGTACATGCGGTTAGCATCGAAGACCCCATCGAGTTCGGATACGGTATTTCACATCAGGGTACGGTCTGCCAACGTGAAATAGGTCGTGATGTCAGCACTTTTGCACAAGGTTTGCACGATGCCATGCGCGAAACCCCGGATATTATCGTCGTTGGTGAAGCACGTGATCGCCCGGTTGTGCAGGCTGCATTGCAAGCAGCGGAAACCGGTCATTTGGTCATGAGTACCGTGCATGCCACCACTGTTACCGGGGTTTTGCAGCGGATTCTTGGGGCTTTTTCACGGGATGAACACGATGCTGTACGCAAACGTTTGGCCGACAATGTGCGTGCCATTATCGTGCAAAAGCTGCTGCCGATGAAATCAGGAAAAGGACGTGTTATCGCATTGGAAATCATGATTCGCAATTCGGTCATCAAGCATTTCATACTCAATGCTGAACGCTGGCGTGAAATTCCACGCAGTATGGAAGAAGGTCGAACGCTTTACGGTAGCCAAACCTTTGATCAACACCTGCAACAATTGGTTGAAGAAGATGCTGTCAATTATGAAGAAGCACTGGCCAATGCCGTCAAACAGGAAGATTTTGCCATGCGTATGGGACGTGACTGAGGCTCCGTTTGATTTAGCCTGAACTATTCAGGCCGCTATTTTAAACGTTTTAATGCCTGCTTCATCAGTTCAGTTGCATTGCGAATTGCTGCTTTGTCATTTTGCGCTGCTGGTATCGAAAAGGGTGCACCGAATACCACCTGTCCCCTGCCCCGGCGTATAAACGAATGCGACAAATGCACATGATCAAACGGCCATGTTCCCGTGATGCGAAACGGCAACAACGGCGCACCGGTTTGCATGGCAATCCGTACCGCTCCCGGCAAGATGCGTTGCAACGGAATATCCGGATTTGCCGCACCTTCCGGAAACATGCACAACGCATGCCCGGAACGCACGGCGGTTATCGCCTTATCCAGCGAATGTCGGTTCGCGCCACCCGGATTGACCGGAATCGTCCCGCACACATTGAAAAACCAGCGAGCATACCACATCGCATCGTAATATTCGCGTGCTATCATAAAATTCAGTGGCCGATTCACCGCCGCCTGCACCAGCAACGGGTCCACACCCGCCCGATGGTTGCCAACCAGAATCAGCGGCCCCTCGGGTAGCTGGATCTCCAGCCCCTCAAGGCGCTGCCAATGCCGACAATACAACCGCCCCAGCCAGCGCAGTGGCGTATTGGGTCCCTTCCTTCCGCTGGAAGCGCTTATCACCTGATTTTGCATGCGTGGACTCTATCTGAACTTGGAATTCACAAAAGAGCCACTTGCAAAAGAAGATATAAATTCATCTCATGCATACTTCAAATATTCAGTTTTCAGCCCGAAAATCTCCATGCCAGAAGATACGAGAATCTATAGCAGGCTTCGATCACCCGAAGCGGATATGCCAATATCCCGCTTCACTACAAGGTACAGCCCATCAGCCTTCTTCATCACCTGCTCGGCATCGAATGATTCAGCATTCAGTGCATCATGCAGTAATCGCGCCTGTCGGGCCACTTGACGACTACCCCAGAGAATCATCGGATTGGCAATGGCGTTGAATGATTCAACCGCAGACAATTGCTTATTGCCACCTTTCAGGCTTGCATACCACGACGAAAAATCATTATACGCCTGTACCTTGCCACTTCCTCTGAGTGCATATTGCCGTAGTGCCGCCTGAATCGACCACGATAAATACAGCGTGCACGCAATTAACAATGCACCGATCACAATCAGTATCGCCTTCCAGTCGTTGCCGAGGCTCTCCCACTGCACCTTTTCAATTAAGGTTAACCCGTTATATGCGACATATCCCACTCCGAAAACAACCGAAAGGATTGCCGCTAATACCAACACAGTTCCAATAATTTTCACATATTCTCCCATTTTAATTACAGGAATCAGCGGATACTCCATCGGCTAAAGTCGAGGGCTTCGGTTTACGGCTATAAGCCGGGTTGCCCGGCCATCCGACCGACTGGTTATACCATTTCGAAGTCATCGTCCGGTTCCGCTGTCTTCTGATTCTTGATGTATTTTTTCCATACTTCGTCCGTAACATGGGTGCTGGAACAAACCCTGTTTTTTATCACCTTTGAGTTGTGTCCTGTGCCCTCCGGTACAGATAATTTGACCACGGTTTATCCAAATCGGAGGGTATATCGCTACGCTTCCTGTATCCTTTCCCCTCCGGCCTTGCGCCAATTAATTTTTTTGCATCATCTTCATTATAGCCCAGCATCAGAAATGAGCTTACTTCTTTCTGGGCAGCCAATTCATCCAAATAGATTGCTTTCTTTTTGGACGAAGATTCGAGCACAGCCATGTCTTTAGCTTCTTGGCTCACTTCAGGAAGTTCCGGTTCAGCTTCTCCTGTCGGTCTGGGCTTTGCTGTTGTTTCAATCGCGTTATATTTTGAAGTAATGACCGCAGTAATGCCGTTGGATTTGTATTTATCGTCATTTGGATCTCTGATAGCCGCCCGACAGGACAGAACTGCATTCACATAATTCTTCCGCACGTCTTCAGTTGAAGCAAAGCTAGAAGAAATGCCTTGTACTTCGACCTGATAATAAACCCATCTTCTTTCATCATTCACCCATTTTTTAACCTGTTTTTCTATTCTGTTTAGATGCTCCTTATTCGCATTAGCCGTTATCGGGAAGAGGTTGAAGTCCTTCCCTTTGCCTCCCAAATTATCGTTCAGAAGATGTCCTCGGATATATTTGCTTTGATTTGGCGCGCTTGGCTCTGTATACAAACGACCCATCAACTTCGATTGCACCCCTCCCTCTGGTGGCCCACCCTGAATATGATCAGGACCCAGCCATTCCGCAGTCATTTTGGTGCCGACAACACTACCTCCAAGCGTACCTGTTACCCGTTTTATCTCAGTTGCACGGCTATCTAGGCCACGGCCCTCTGCAAACACATCGAAAAACTCTTTGAAATTGGAAACAATGACTTCGCTATCAGGATTTTCTATAGCCAGCAATTTTGTTTCTGCCAGTCTACCCAGCATTGCTTTTTGTTTGTCGGTTGAATCTGCTGATTTTGCAATTCGCTCGAATTCTTCGACCTTTTTTGACACTGGCTTCGGATTCTTGCTGGCAACCATGGGAACCGGATTCTTCTCACTGCCTGTAAAATAGACTTCGTGTTTTTCCCCTCCCTTTGTTTTGAAAGGTTTCCTTTTCTTCCACCACTCTGCAATATTGCCTACAACGGCTTTCCCTTTTCCAATTAACTTTTTGGCAAACTTCTTCGCCTTCATCAATATCTTATCTATAGCCTTATCAATCTTCTTGCGGACTTTGCCAATAACCTTCTGCACCTTTTTGGCAAGACCGCTGATACCAAGCAAACTGGCCAGAAAACCAATAATCAAAGGGATTGTGTTCGCCAAGGCTGTTTCCACTCTCTGGGCGGCACCTTCGATGTTTCCTTTTACAATATCTGCAATCGAATCAACGACTGAATTTACAAATTCATAAATTTGGGCGGCACGTTCAATGAAGAATTTCACAATCTCATATATAGCCATCGCCGCTTTGACAAAAGCACCTACCGGATTAAGCAGGCCGATAATCCACTTCACACCGGCGGTAATCACCTGAGTAACAATCATGCTCTTGATCTCATCGATCACCATCTCTTTCAGATTGGAAAACTGCTCTTTAATATACTCCCACAATCCGGCAATACCTTTCTCCTTCACAATCATGAAAATCTCGAAGCCAGTCTCCAGCGCCTTCACAACTGGCTCTCCAAGAAGTTTAACCGCCTTGGTACGGAAATAATCCCAAGTTAGACCGAGAACCTGCATTACCAGACTGAAAATACCCTTCAAACTGAATAGATTTTCTGGAATAGTGATGCCCATCGGCCCCAAGGCTCCCGTTAACCACTTCACAAGCCCGCTAATTAAATGACTCATGATATTGCTCACAAACTTGTCGAACCCTTTTTTGACACCTTTAATAAGATTGCCTAGAAAACCGATAGGGTCTGAGATGATATCGCCAATGACATTAGCGATCTTCGCCAGCAAACTGGTGAGCATGGCCACAAGTTTTTTGATTGTTTCGATAATGCCTTTGAGCAAACCAACAACCATGCCGACTAGACCCTGATTCGCAGCTTTCATCTCATCTATGCGAGCATCGACGGCTTTCAGGCTTTCATTGTATTTCGTGGCAAGGTCCGTAATCAACTGATTCTGTTTATCATCAACATTTTGTTCCAATGCTGTAAATTTATCCTGAATATCAGCTGCCGCTTTTTTCCCCACGTCCTTCAGGTTATCGGGCAAGCCATTCACATATTCTTGGATTTGCTTCTTACCCTCTGCAATTTTCGCCTTGGCCGAGGTCAATCCCTTGCCGACTATGGCTACGACATTATCGATAACTGCATCCATTTCTTTAAGATACTGCTTCCTTCCAGCGGAAAAGAATGCATTCACCTCCGACGGCATACCGACAACCTTATCCTTAAGCCAGCGAGCCCAGCCCAGCCAACCTCCATACCGCTTTTCCTTATAGGCATTCATTTTGGCATCTACATAATTCTCGAATACCAATTTGGCTGCCTCGGCACCCCGATCAAAAGCAGTGGAGACATCTTCATCGAGTTTGGCGAGAATTCTTTCTGTCTCAACTTTCGTAGTGTCATAAATCCCTTGAATATCGGCAGCCACCTTTTCTCGTGCCTTTGCATCTTCACTTTTGGTTTGTTCCTGATTTGTTGTGAGTTGTTCACTTGCAGCGGACCGGGATGCATGCATGGATGCCATTGCATCTGTGGCAACTGATGCAGATGCTGCTTGCGCCTCATCATGATTCACTGATTCAAACTGTCGATATAAACCCGGCGCTTCATTGGCATCGGCCTCGGCATTTTTTTTTCCAGCCAGGGCACTGACAAACTCTGGCTCATTGGATTTAGCCAGTTGTTCATCTGTGATACCGGCCTCATCCATCTGGTTTCCGATCTGCTGCGTATTTTTCCGGATGGGCGTCTCTACTTCACTTTCACCTTTGGCTTTTGGAACAGCGCTTTCAGTGTTAATTCCTGCGGGTGGTGGGCCGGGCTGAGATAATTCTAATGGTGTGACCGTTTTTGGTTCAATACCGCCAGCATCCGGAGATACTGATGCGGCATCCTGCATCGGGGCTTGGGAGTTGTTTTTCTGCTCAGTCACCTGACCAGCCATTTCCCCTTTGATTGCTCCGGCTTTATTGGACTTTTTAAAATCATCTGCCTCTTCTGTAGTTTTTGGGGCCGTCGCCTCAATACGCTCCATCAATTTAGCCTTGAATGCCTTAGCATCAAATGCAGGCGTATCGGCTTTCTCCATCGCCTCGACCTGATTGCTCTGTGCTTTACTTTCCACCTCACTGGCGGGCGGTTCTGATGCATTCTGGGCAGCCTTGGCCTCATCATCAGCAGGCTTATGCTGTTTCTGATCTTCGGCAGTCTTCTTGACACCGGCAACAACACTCTGAAAAGCGACATCTCCCTGAGCTGAGTTCGGCGCTTTTTCATTCTTGTTTCCAGATGGGGGCTTATCAGACTTCTCGGCTTCGGCCTGCGGCTTTGTTTCTTCCGTGGATTGATTTGTGCCTTCACCTCCTCCAGAAGCCTCGTCCTGCCGAGTGTTTTCTGCAGGCATTCCCTGCTCAGCCTTTTTCTTTTCCTCAAGAGCAGCATCCCGCTCTTTGTTCTTTTCCTCTTTTTTTATCTTTGATTCACCAACCTGTTGAGTGGATTTAACTACTGTGCCTCTTGCAAGACGCTCGGCTGCCTCTGCAGCAGCCAATGCTTTAGCTTTATCCTCTTCACTTATTACAACACCAGTATCACCTCCGTCTGTAGAAGTATCCTGTAATCGCTGTACAATATTATTTGGCGCTCTCCTGGCCACGCCCCCTTGCTGCAACACATGTGTGGATTCATGTGCCATCAGGTGAAGATTGGATTGCGATTCTCCCCTACCCAGCCAAATATGCTTGCCGTGCGTAAACGCACGCGCGGAGATAGATTTCGCAGCCTGATGCGCTCTGCCATCTTCATGCACCTGCACGTCGGACAAATCCGTGCCTAAACTGGCCTCAATCTGGCTGCGCACATCAGCACGCATTGGCCGACCGCCTGATTTCCCCGCCACAGCGTCACTGGCTGACTTTGTGGTCAAAGCAGCAGCTTTGGCTTGAACCTGATCTTCTTCGTCCTGATCCGCTTCCCGCTGAATCAGCTTAGCCTGAAGCGGTTCTTCTTCCTTCTCTTCACTTTGGTTCTGAATCAACTTGGCCTGAACCGGTTCTTCCTCATCTTCCACCTGTCGCTGAATCAGCTTGGTCTGAACCGGCTCATCTTCCTCTTCGACCTGCCGTTGGATTAACCTAGCCTGAACGGGTTCACCGCCCTCTTCATCGCCAGCATCCGCAGCCATGGCCGGTTGCAGAAGATATAAACTGCTATCTTCCTCCCGCTCTTCCTGCGTTTCAGGCAATGGGCCTTCATCGGCATTGCCCTGCTTTGCGGAAGCTGCTTTTTCATCAGCCATGAGAGCAACAGAAGAAGCTGATCCGGAAGATGAAATCGAAGATATAACCGGTGCTTCCCGTCCGGCAACCACATGATCAGCAACCCGGTCCGCCTCCTGTTCGTAGGCATCGTTGGGTTGACCAATGGTTAATTTGGCTTGCGCCCCGGTTGAAGAAAGAATCTGATTGAGTTGTTTACGCTGAACCTCAGTACCGCTCGCAACCAGTGCCGGGCCTGAACGCACAGCGCGTTTAGGTTTGGCGACCCAGCGACTTTCTTTAGCGGCAACGGCCTTCATGAGTTCTCGGCAAAATATTCCCAGTTATCTGCATTCGACGCAGCTTTATCCGGGTCGGTTTTAGCAAGTGCCTCGGCCTTTGCCGCACCGTATTTATGATCATCTGTTCCGCTTTCTTCGTGTGAAAGTTCATGTACAATCGTACCTCCGCGCGAGTCCCTTCCGCGCAAAGGCGCATTCCAGAACGCGCCACCGAGCCACAGGTGATACTTGCCATCCGCTGGATATATATAGGCATAGAGACTGTCATACGTCTTACCCTTCGGAACCTCTCCTGCATCCATATGCTCTATTTCGATATCCTTGGATTTAAACACTGAATACAGCTTGATCCACCGCCATCGAAGCCGCTTAAAGCGAGCGGCAGAGGCTTTGTTTAGACCATTGTAATGAAAATCAAACCATTTCTTGTATAACGCATCGGCCCCTGCCCCCATTTTCTTTTGAGCACGCTCAGTCATTTCAAAAGCAACGGCAATGGCATTCTCAACCGCAGCTTTCTGTCCTCCGCTATATTCCTGCACATCAACATTCGCCTTTTTCTGTCCCGTACTGCCAGAGAAAAGTTCCTTATCAAGCGTTGCAACTGTTTGAGTACCGACCACAGCATCCTGAGAAAGACTTGCATGCGCTTTTTGATAGCGACTAACGGCACTGACTGTTTCCGCCCCGAAAACCCCGTCTGCACCATATTTAGGCAGGGAATATCCAAGGCGGATTAATCCCCGTTGAAGCTTTTTGACAGCGGCCCCTTTACTTCCACTTTTCAGGGTTCGTTTTTTGTCGTAAACAGCCTCAAGGGCGGTATCGCCAAAGAATAGACTTGAACTCAAATCATGGCGCGGATCCAGCGCGCGCTGCACATCCGACTTGGCATGCCCTTTCTGCTGCAAGGTATGGGTCAATTCATGCGCCAGAAGGCGCTTTCCTTCCGCACCTGCGGGCGCATATTCGCCTGCTCCGAATGTAATGTGGTGACCGTGGGTAAAAGCCCTTGCCTGCAACGAAGAAGCTGCATCTGCGGCAGCGCCATCATCATGAACCCTTACCTTTCCAAAATTTGTGCCAAATCGCGACTCGAAGAACGCACGGTTTTCTTTATCCAGCGGACGCCCGCCGCTCTTTGTGCTGTTCATTACAGATTCGCTTCGCGCAGACAGAGTCCGGGTACTGACAACATCTGCCTTCGCCTGCACCGGCTCCTCTTCCTCATCAGCCTGACGCTGTACTAACGGAGTAATCCGGTCAGCGAGCGGCTTGCTCTGAACCTGCTCTTCGTCGTCCTTTCCTTCAACCCGCTGCAGCGAAGCATCCGGCATGGACATCACCTTATCGGCAACCCGATCCGCCTCCTGTTCGTATTTATCGTTTGCTGGAGCAACTTTCAACTTCGCCTGTACGCTGCTGTTGAGAATACGCCGAAACGACTCTTTTCCAGAGAGGTCAGCAAGCGTTTCACGGTGACGATATTTTCCGCGCCCAACCTGCGGCACAATTGAGCGACGTCGTCTTGCTTTTCTAAGTTTCATCGCTCGCCTCCCTTTCCAACATCACTGCGCAACTGCAAGCACAGGTTTAAGCCGCCTTGACTGCTGTTTTTTCTTCCTGCTGCTCTCCGGCACATTTCTCCAATTCTTCTTCAAGCACTTGAATCGCACCACTGATGCGTAGCAACATCTCCTGCAACTCTTCGCGGCTGACATCCAGTTCCGCAAGTTGCTGCCGTCCAAAATCCAGTTCCTCTCTCAAACCTGCCAACCGTTTATTTAGCTGAACTTCCATTTTTAGCCTCCCAGTCGATTTCGTATCATGGTAATGTGAAATTGAATTGTGATAATTGAGCCGTGCGCCCCTGCCGTAAGCTAAAACTGGAATCAATTTTGGCTACGTTGTTCACACTCTTGATACCAGCCAGTGCATTGGCATTGGTATTAATGGCATTACCAAGCGTATTAGTCTTAGTTTCAAGGGTCGTAGCTCT
>QILF01000127.1 GCA_003233235.1 Zetaproteobacteria bacterium | reverse complement strand
CGGCACATCGGCTTCGGCGAGCAATACGTTCATATGCCCCGGCATGCGTCCGGCCACCGGATGAATGGCGAATCGCACCTTCACACCGGATTTAATTAACGCCTCCACCACTTCTTTCAGCGCATGTTGTGCGCGTGCTACGGCAAGGCCGTAACCGGGTACAACAATGATACTTTCGGCATTTCTGAGCAGAAAAGATGCATCTTCGGCACTGCCCGCCTTGAATGGCCTGTCGGCAGGTGCATCAGCAGCAGCGCCGGATGCCGGAGCATTGCCGAATCCACCAAGCAATACATTAAACAGCGAACGGTTCATCGCTTTGCACATGATGTACGACAGAATCGCACCGGAAGAACCAACCAGCGCACCGGCAACAATCAGCATGTTATTTCCGAGCGTGAAACCGATGCCCGCTGCCGCCCAGCCGGAATAGGAGTTCAGCATCGACACCACCACAGGCATGTCCGCACCGCCAATCGGCACAATCAACAGCACACCGAGCAGCAGCGCGATGCCGGTCATAATCAGGAACGGCATCCAGTTGCCGCTGATACAAAACAAAATACCCGCAGTAATCATCACGATGCCAAGCAGCAGATTTATCCAGTGCTGCCCGGTAAACGTCAGCGGTCGCCCGGAAACCAGCCCTTGCAGTTTGGTGAAAGCAACCACGGAAGCGGTGAAGGTAATCGCACCGATAAATGTACCGAGAAACATCTCGATTCTGCTGGAAAAATGCAACGTGCCATCGGCAGTGGCAATCCCGAAAGCGCCGGGATTGTACAATGCGGCAGCGGCAATCATCACTGCGGCCAAGCCGACCAGCGAATGCATGGCAGCAACCAGTTGCGGCATATTGGTCATCGGGATACGTCGCGCAATCAGCGTGCCTGCACCACCGCCAATCAGCACGGCAATGAAAATCCACAGATAATTATGCACACCGGAAAGATTCAAGGTAACCGCTACAGCCAGCGCCATGCCGATCATTCCAAACAAATTACCCCGGCGCGCCGATTCGGGGTTGGAAAGCCCTTTCAGGGCTAAAATAAACAGAATTGCAGCGGCCAGATAGGCCAGCGCCACCATATTTGCAGACATCAGTAACTCCGGCTCAATTATTTACGCTTGCGGAACATGGCCAGCATGCGTTGCGTGACCATGAATCCACCAAAAATATTCACTGAAACCAAGGTTACAGCGATCAATCCCATCACACTTCCGAGGTTCATCTCCGTCGGCCCGGCAGCGATAATCGCACCGACAATGATAATGCCGGAAATCGCATTGGTAACGCTCATCAGCGGTGTGTGCAATGCCGGCGTGACGTTCCAGACGACGTGGTAGCCGACAAAAACCGTCAATACAAACACCGTGAAACCGAAAATGAAGGGGTCAACGCTTGCGCTATTCGCCGCCGCTCCGGCAGCAGATAAATCAACATTCGCCATGTCCGCATTCATGCTTTCACCCCCTGCAATAAGTCCGGTTTGAGAAATTCGCCGCCCCGACACAAGGTTGCCGTGCTGACGACTTCATCTTCAAGTGCAGCATCCAAGCCGCCCTCACCATCGCTCATCAATTCGATAAAATTATATAAATTCCGCGCATATAACTGGCTCGCATCCGCCGCCATCAAGGATGGAATATTGCTCTCTCCGACCAGTGTAACACCATGTTTTACAACGGTTTTGTCAATTTCGCTCAGCGGGCAATTGCCACCCATCTCAACTGCCATATCGACAATCACCGAGCCTGCCCGCATTGATTTCACCACATCCTCTGCTATCAGCACCGGTGCAGGACGGCCGGGAATCAATGCTGTAGTAATAATAATATCGGCACGTGCCGCGTGTTCGGCAATCAATTCCGCCTGCCGCCGCTTGTAATCCTCGCTCATTTCTTTCGCATAACCACCGGCATCCTCGGCATCTTCCTCGGTTTCCACCATAACAAACTTCGCACCCAGACTTTCCACCTGTTCCTTGGCTGCTGCGCGAACATCGGTCGCTTCAACCTGTGCGCCCAATCGTCGTGCCGTTGCAATCGCTTGCAATCCGGCCACACCAGCACCCATGACCAGCACCCGCGCCGGTTGCACCGTGCCTGCCGCAGTCATCATCATCGGGAAAAAACGCCGATAATGCCGGGCCGCCATCAACACCGATTTATAACCGGCGATATTGGCCTGCGAAGACAGCACATCCATGCTCTGCGCGCGCGAAATGCGCGGAATCATTTCCAGCGCGAAACAGGTCAATCCGTGCTTGTTGTAATCACCAAGCAACGGGTTGTTATAGGGTGCGAAAAGTGCCGTTACCACAGCATTCGCCGGTATTCTTTTGATTTCTTCCTTTTCCGGCGCACGCACTTTCAGCACCACATCGGCTTGTTTATAAAGGGTTTTAACATCCGCGACCACGCTTGCGCCCGCCGCTTCGTAATCAGCATCCGCAATCAGCGAACGTTCGCCGGCACCAGCCTGCACAGACACGGCAAAACCCTTGGCAACGAATTTTTTAACGGTTTCAGGAGTTGCCGCAACGCGATTCTCGTTGTCGCGCAGTTCGGTAGGCACCACCAACAGCATGTCATCTCTCCTCATCGGCTGAATTATGCGTGAGTGTAAAGTGCGCCTGCTGATTTACAAGCGCATAGTCGGTATCCAATCTGCTATCTAATCAACTATCTAATCAATTTAACCCAGTCGCAAATCAACACGTTTGAGAGCCGAAATATCAATGTCTGAATCCGGCAGCGGAAGCAATTCGCGCGCTGGCACAAAAGCATGCGCATATCGGAATAATTCGTCATCAATCACTTCCCCTGCCGCCATCAATACGTCCAGATCCAACGTGCGCGGCTTCCATGAGCCGCAGCTGCGATCCCGTCCGTGTGCATCCTCAATCTGCTTGAGCCAAACCCCGAATTCATCTTGTTGCATATTGCTATGCAGCAGGCAGCAGGCATTGAGAAAATCCGCCGCGCCCTGCATGCCGACTGCCGGTGAACGATAAACGCCGGAAAACAGCACATCGGGAAATCTCTCACACAATGCAATCGCAGCAAGTTTGAGATGCCGTTCCGGCTCGATATTCGAACCCATCCCGACAAGAAATTCGTTTGTCCGCAGCTGCGTCTGCATCAATCCAACCTGCATCAATCCAAACAACCCCGCTCAATCACCACCGCCACATTCTCGCTGCCGCGCACTGCTCCCGGCTTGGATAATTTCAAACGCATCCATACCACATTAAATTCCTGCATCACAATGGCCGCACAATGCTCGGCCAGTGCCTCAATAAGGCCGAAACTGGAACCCTCGACGAACGCAATTAATCGCTTGGAAACCGCTTTGTAATCAAGTGTGTCGGCGATGTCATCGCTCGCCGCCGCCCGTCGCACATCCCAAGCCATTTCCATATCCAGCCGCACGATTTGGCGAATCTCCCGCTCCCAGTCGAAAATACCGATAACCGTGCGCACTTCCAGCCCTTCAATCAGGATCCGATCCATATACTCAACTCCTTGTTGTTGTTTTTTTAGGGAAGTGCTGAATAAAGCTGCTTCGAAGAAGCTGCAATGAAAAATGAGCGAGTTCAAGGCAAAGATTGCAATCCATTAGCACCGCTATGGCTCAAATCTTTAACGCGGAACTCGCTCATTTTATGTGCAGGGTCACGAATCATGCTTTGTTCAGCACTTCCTTAGGTCTCAAGCTTGACATAAACAAGCTTGCCGACACAATTCGCCACCTTCAAAGATCACTATTTTGCATTTGGGAGGCTTATGTGACCACCGAAATTAAAGTGACCGAAAGTGTCGTTTCCTGCTCTGATAACGGTCAGCACCCGCTGGTATATATCAACTTGAAAAGCGGCCAAGGCCGATGCCAGTATTGCGGCAAGCTCTTTGTACGCGTCAATCGGGAAGATGAAAAACCCCGTCAGGCAGCCTGATTTTCCGCTAACGATCAGCGTCAGCCGTCACTTCCCGAACGCTGACGCACCACTTCAAACAAGCTCACGCCGGTAGCTACCGATACATTCAACGATTCCACACATCCCGGCATGGGAATAGAAAGCAATTCATCGCACTGCTCACCGACCAAGCGCCGAATACCCTTACCCTCCGCACCCATCACCACACCAAGCGGGCCATTGAGTTGCATGGCATAAATAGATTTTTCAGCTTCCCCCGCCAGCCCGACCAGCCATAACCCTTTGTCCTGCATCTGCCGCATCGCACGCACCAGATTGGTCACGCTCAACACCGGCAAACGCGATAACGCACCGCAAGCTGATTTTGCCGCTACCGGCGAATTCACATCCGCCGAATGATCCTTGGGAATCACCACCGCCACGCAACCCGCCGCCTCGGCAGTACGAATACATGCACCGAGATTGTGCGGATCAGTCACCCCGTCGAGAATTAACAGCAACGGTTGCTGCTCTATATCCAAGGCTTCCAGCCAATCGGTAAAATCAACTTTTTTTCCGGAAGAAATCCGCGCCACTACATTCTGATGCGGAACCCCTTCGGCAAGCCTGTCCAGCGCCTGCCGTGGCCGGAATGAAATACGAATACTGCGTTTTTTCGCTATCTGAATTAATTCATTAAGCCGTGCGTTGCCTTTTCCCGAACCGCCTTTACCGCGATCCAGAATCACCTCGGCCACCGGTTCACCCGATTCCAGAGCGTGTTTCACCGCATGAATACCTGCAAGAATCAAAACCAACCCTCCTCTAATTTTCCTTATTTCATATGAGCCACTATTATCCGGCAGCCTTCGTTTTGCCATGCTGCATAAGCTTTCTGATTTCATTTAACGTATCCGAAATTGCTGCATTGCCCGGTTGAATAAGCAAGGCATGTTCAGCCATAGCCTTGGCTCTGGTCAGTTCGCGGCCACTTTTCAGCAAGCAGTAAGCCAGGTTGTTCAACGTCAACGGGTCATCCGGCGCTATTTTCAATACCAGCTCCCATATCGTCGTCGCCGATGACCAGTCCTTTTTAGCCATATATGCCTGTGCACGAAACACATTGGCAATATTGCCGCTCAGCGTATTCGGCCACCGTTTCGAAACCGTTCGCCAGGTTCTTATCGCCGCATCGTGTTGACCAAGCTTGTACTGCACCTCGCCGAGAAGGCTTCTCAAGCTAGGGCCATCGGCTTTGCTGGCAATCGCTTTCTGAAGTCCGTCCAGCGCCTTTTCTGGATTCGTCTCACTAACGCTACGTCCCCATATCAACCAAACATCTTCACGGTCAGGATACTGCTTGCGCAACACTTCCAGTGCCGCCACGGCTTTCTCTTTTCTATCCAACTGCATCAACGCCATCACACCAAGCAAACCGATATCCGCATCCGATTTTTTGGCTCCTGACAGCAGTTCAAGCACGGTTTCCGCCTTACCTTGCGCCAGCAAAATACGCGCTCGGGGCAGCAACTCTGCATTGTCCAATTTCTTCTGCAACGCATTGATAATCATCATCCGCTGCCGGGCCGCCCGCGAAACACCTGTCGAAGATTCCTCACCTGTAGCGACCAATTTTGCGAATGCTTTTTCGGCGGCTTGCAATTTTCCAGATTGAAAATCAATCTCAGCCAACAAAAAATCCCGCCGCTGCTGATCGGTAATTTCACTCACCAGTTTTTTTGCCTCGTCCATTTGCTGCAAGTGAATCATGGCTAGAATGCGATACTCAATGACAACATCCGTTTCCATATCCGGTGGTGTATAATCCTGCAACATTTGCAACGCCCAGCGCGGCTGTCCATGATTTAAACACCAGTTCGTCAATTCGATAAATTGATTCTTTTTGATCTGTAAAAGCTTAACGCCCAGCATACGAAAAAAATGTGCCTCGTCTTTCGCCAGCACAGCGTATCGTATCCGAATCAGTAGACCCTTTGTGTTGTCAGGATAATATTTTGTCAATCGATCGATAAAATATTTCTTTGCTTCCTTTATTCTATTCTGATTCATAGAGAACATCGCGCCATTGAGTAGCACCCCTAGAACCGGCGGCTCGCTGGATAGTGATGCCCGAATATAAGCATCCAGTGCCTCATCCCTCCTACCCTGAAAGGCCAGTGACATCGCCAGACCATTAAGCGGGTCAAGCGCATTCGGATCCCTTTTTAGAAGTCCTGTGTAAACCACCTCCGCCTCAGTGAACTTTCCCACAGCCAGAAGGGCTTGTGCCATATCCAGTTTCAACAAATAATGGTCGATACCCGATTCGACAATCTGCCTAAACAAAACAACAGCCTTATCTCGCTCTCCTTTTATAAAATACGCTTGGGCATCCAGCAAATCAGTCATCCAATAATCATTTTCAGGTAATATCCCGCGCATTTTTTCTGCTTGGGCATGCATTTCCTCCGGATTACCGGCAATGCGCACCATGCCGTAATATTCATCGAAATGACTGCGATAAATATCGCCATCAAATGGCGGCATTAACAGCATATTTTCCATCTCGGCTAAGCCCTGCCTTGCTTTTCCATCGGCAAACAGACTTTGCATCAACATATAATGAAGCCCTTTGTTATCCGGGTAGATTTTCAGCGCTTTGCGCAAGGCGACGATACTCTCACCCCACGATTTTTCGGCTATCATCTCGCGCGCATGGTCAACTAGCCGTTGCATACGCTTGCCCGGCGTCAATTGCCACGCACCCCAGCCAACCCCCGAAGCAATACCGACAAATAAAACCGCCCACATCAACTTGAAGCCCAACGGCATTTTTTTCCTCGACTTCTTCTTCACCATTTCTGATACACTCCTACGATATGGGCAAAATTTTACCAAAATGGCGAATGAACACTGCCTCTTGGTGGCTAGCCGCCTGTTTGCTATTGCTTACCGGCCTGCAAATTATTCCATGGTTTTTCATTTCATGGGCTACCGACCCCTATTTCAGTCACGGTGGACTGGTGATGCTATGGGGTATCGCCGTTGCTATCTGGCGTTTTTCCTCCATCCAGCCGACAATATACAAGGCATCGACCTCCGACAATACTGACACACATGCCGCGAGTCTGCTCGCACGCATGGAACGATTCCTGTTGCCCGTTGGCAGCCTTGTTTTATTTGTCGGACTCGGACTTGATATCGCCAGTTTCAAGGCCATCGGCTGGCTATTATCTATCTTTGGCATGATTCACTGGCGAATCGGTACAGCACGTTTCCGCAGCATTCGAATGCCACTTTATTTTACCCTGCTTGCCATCCCGTGGCCGTGGAGCATCGTTCAATATATGGCCCTGCCGCTACAGGAAATATCTTCCTCGTTGGCGCGGCTTGTACTTGATTTTCTAGGCTTGCCAATTCTTCAGGAAGGCGTTGTCCTTGATTCTGGACGCTTCAAACTGGTTGTTGAAGAAACATGTTCCGGGCTGCGTTCCTTTGTTGCCGTGCTGAGTATCGCAATTTATTTTATGGGTGCGGGTTGGGGCAGTATCAGGCAACGCTGGCTGCACCCGCTGGTTGTGCTGTCCATTATTCTCGTCGGCAACAGCATAAGATTAACCACAGCACTGGCTATCGGGCACTACCTGAATCCCGATTGGGCAATGGTCTGGGTTGAAGATATTTCCCCCTTTTTACTGATTATATTTGAAGCCGCGTTACTGCTCACCTGGCTCGACAAACCAAAGGATTTCGGGATAAGAAGACAACGATTCACACTGTCGAATACATATCAAACAATACTGCACGCCCTACGCCAACCCAATCTATGCCTAGCAATCGGCCAACCGGGAGGCTGGCGCTTTATGGGTGTCGTTTTCCTGCTTGCAGGCATCGCTTCTTATGCCATTCCGGGTGAAAAATCTTCAATTTCACTACCCGAATGGCCAGCTCCAAACGGCTGGCAGCTTGTTCAGGGCAGCACTATTGATGCCTCACTCAAAGAAATTCAGCAAAGTATGCAGGCCGGTGCCATTGTCCGCGTTGTCCGTTTTCAATCGAAAACCGATGCGCAAGCGATAGTGGACGGACAACTCATCATCAGTCTGGGTGGTCCGGGACGCGATGTGGACGACCCGCGCTATTGCTACCGTAGCAAAGGTTGGCGTATGCTGGATGAGCGATCACGCATCTTGCCAGCCAACGCGCAAGGCGATGCGCCGGAGATCAATGAAATCATTGAGGAACTACCACGCCTCGGCATCACCCGCTTGGACTGGTTCGCATTCCGGGTTGGCAACCGCTGGGTGAATAATTATGTCGAATTTCGTCTATACCAGATGCTAGCCCGCGCTATGCGCCAGTTGGATAACATCGCAGTGGTGCATATATCCACGCCCTTCGGACAAACAGGCGATCGGCAATTCGAAGTCCGTCGCGCCCGCCAGCGCCTCGCCGCCCTATGGCAAACCATGCCTCTACGCTGACACCGATCCTGGATACGGGAAACCTGAATAAATAGCTTGTCAGCAAAAAAGGTGTTGCCTCTTTCATATAATACCCCTACGATTTGTGTCGACTTGGCGCAGTGCAATGGGAGGCTATAATGAAAAAACTTATCTTACTGGGCATGCTCCTGCTGTTTGTGCCGTTGCAGGCAGAAGCTGCCCCGTCATGGACAGGCACAGCGAATTTCGCCTTCAGCTCAACCCCCGGTGATGCAGCCATAGTAAACTGGTCAGTGTATAAACCCACTGATACCGGTTCCTTCTCCGGAAGCAGTAGCGCTTATACCTATCAGTACACATTGAACGGCTGGGCCACAAATCCGGGGGATCCCCTGCTTGAGATATGGGCAGGCACATCAGCCGACATCACAAATGGCGGAATTGTTGCGACAGGCGCGGGACTAACGACAACAAACACCATCAGCCCGCCCGCAGGAGCGTCCTCAAATCAAGGTTTTCAACTTAGTGTCATTGGACCTGGCCTAACCACGTCTGCAGACACCGTCACCGCTTGGTGGACCAGTACCGTTGCCCCTACGCTATCCGTCGCTCGAATCAGTTCCGTTATAGTAGGCGGATCTCCTATCGGAATGACCTCGGGTTCTATTATGGCACCAAATAAGGGAATACCACCTCCCGGCGTGCCGGAACCGCAAACCTGGGTTCTGCTTCTGACCATGATGGGATTCACCACTTGGTGGATGCGCCGTCGGCAGGATGACGATGCACCGCTGGAAATGACTATCACCGCTTGATTTGATTGGCAAAAGAAGATTTGGAAAAGGAGTCGCAGCAACGCGGCTCCTTTTTTCCTTGGCTGGGCAAATACTTGCAAGACTGGTGCGCATCGCATCAATGGCCTAAAGTCCAAGCATGCTGAATAAGCGACTGGCTTACGGACTGTCCGCGTTACTTCTTTTAACGCTGATAACAATAACGGCGCAGAAAGATGGAAAAGGCGAGGTGCTCACAACCACCCCCGTTTCAGGTATTACACGCGTCGCTTTCACCGATTTACCGCACGGTTGGCCGGTTCAGGTAATTCCGGTTGGCGATCAAGTGCTGCTAAGCAACGCCGAAACCTTTCGCGGCCTGCAACGCATTGACTGGCGAAATGCCGACAAACCACGACTCGCGCAATCTTTTGATACCGGCAACACCAACGGCAGCCTCATTAAGCTGGGTAATCGAGTTTATCAACTGGCCAATTATTACGGCATATCAATGTTCAATATGGCTGATGACGGCACGCTAAAGCGCATCGGCCACTGGCGTATGCCACCACCGGTTGATCATGGAAGACACATGGTCGGGCTGGCATTAGGCAATCGGCATTACCTCTACCTGCGCATCAAACCCGAGGGTAACTGGAAGGACTGGCCGAAACACCCGGGCACACCGCAGGCCGGGGTATACGTTGTCGATGTCAGTGACATCGACAACATCCAGTATCATCACCTTGCACATGTGCCACTGTTTTCCACTATTTATAAAGGCATCGGCTTCGCAACCTACGCCTCTTTCCTTGAAATCTACTCTTTGAAAGAACCGGAACATCCTCGACTTCTCGGCAGTTATCAGGCAACGGACAAGATTCTAGGCATTAGCGTGGACGGTGTGCATGCTTGGCTGAATGTTGGCGGAAAGACCGTCGAAATACTGGATATCAGCAATCCCAATCAGCCTGTACTGCTGGGCCATAGTGATGCGGGAAGTATGCAACGCACTTCATCCATCGTCGCGCAAGGTGCATGGGCCTATGTGCTGGGAACCGGCGACCGCTTGAGCGGCCCTGATCGTGGCCTGCATGTGTTTCACTGGCAAAACGGGAGTTTGCAACATGTGCGACATATTCGCTGGCCACGCACGAACCTTCAACAAATCGTACTGGCCGGAAAGCTTGCCTACGCAATTGACACATATTACGGCGTATGGCGTCTTGATGTGTCCCGACCGGATAAACCTGTGCTTGGAACAGTATATATGAGTGCGGGGGAAACCCAGCAATTGCTGATTGATGGTCCCATGGCCCTGGCTAATCTTGAATGGGGCGGCACAGTTGCTTTGTTAGATGTTTCCGATCCGTTGCACATCCAAATCAACGGATATTACCGCCCCGGTCACTTTGATGATTATGCGGTGGCAATTATTCGTCCCTACTTCTATTATGGCAAAGCTTATGTACGCCATATTATTGATGCGCATGACCCGGCGCACCCTGTCGAGGTCGGCACATGGAAACTGCCGGGTCGGCCATTGATGCCTCCGGTCAAATGGAAAAATCATATGTTCCAATGGCTGCATGTCGCTAAACAGGGTGTTCAACTGCTTGCATATGACATGCAAGATCCTCTGCATCCATCCTTGCAGGGAACATTAACGTTACCTACAGAGCTTGCGTTCAACTTCGGTGCATCGGCTACCGACGGCAAGCGTCTGTTCGCCGTTGCCGACAATGCCATTATCGCTATCGACATCAACGACCCGACGCAGATCAATTTGCTAGGCGTTTATCAGGAAGCAGGAATCGGTCGCAGGGCCAGATACACATGGCAGGGTGCAGGACGCCGCGCCGCATTGGTTGATGATTATCTCTATGTGATTCAGGGTAGCGAAGCGTTGGATGCACCACACATTGCCGTCTTCGACGTTTCCGACCTTCAGCACATACGCAAGGTATATATAACACCATCCACCCCTCCGGCATTCCAAGATGACTGGTTCGACGAACGCTTGCTGCACCAAGGCGACATGCTCAACGATATGTTTGCCCGCGACGACCACCTTTATGTCAGCGACTATTGGGGCGGCTTACGCATCTACGATATCAAGATTCCGTTCCGGCCAGTATTGAGCACATGGGAGTTTCAACCATATCTTGCGTTAACACCCGAAGACTGGAGCCGACAACGCTACAAAAAAGCGATCAAGAGTGGCGAATTGCACAAGAGCCTGGATATTGATGCAAACACATGGGAAAAACGTCATATAATCGGGCGTAAATTATGGGACCGGAAACTAATCTATTCCCCCGGCTATGAACTGTTTAGCTGGAACGTCGGTGGTTTTGTCGGTGACTACTTGCTACAACCCAAGCTCGGCGGAATCGCGATTTACAGCATCCCGGGAAGCACTGAAAAACCTTTACAATCAAAACAGGAGACAAGAATCAAAACCAACCCTCCTCTTTGAATGAAATCACACCCGTTCCCGCGACAAGAAAATGATCAAGCACCTTAATATCAAGCGGCTCGCAAGCCTTGGCCATACGCCTTGTCAGGGCAATATCCTCATCGCTGGCGAGCGGTATTCCGCCGGGATGGTTGTGGAACAAAACCAGCCCCTTGGCATCCAGCTCCAGCGCCCGTTTCATCAGATTACGCGGGTAAACAACGGTTCTGTCCACGGTTCCCTCAAACATAATCTGGGTCGCCAGATGCCGATGTTGCTGATCGGTGAAAATCGCCCCGAAACACTCCATACCACGGTCCTGCACCAGAAAACGCAAATGCGCTTTCACCTTCTCCGGCCTGTCGAACACCTTTCTTCCGGGTAAATCGGAGGCCAGATAACGCAGCTCGGCCTGTTTAACGATATTTAAAAATACCGCCGCCTTTTCACCAACGCCTTTGACCTGCGCCAGCTCGACAACCGGCGCATCAAACACCCCGGCCAACGTGCCAAAAACATCAAGCAAACGTTTAGCAGCAGGTTTCACATCGCTACGCGGAATCGCGTAAGTCAGCAGCAACTCCAGCACCTCGTAATCGTGAAAACCATCAAAGCCGTGCGCAGCGAAACGCTGCCGCAAGCGCTGGCGATGCCCGCGAACCGATTCATCTATCAACGTCATGGCGTATTTATACACTGAACTGTGTGCATTGAACATGCCCCCTTTCACCGCCATACTGCGCACATGTCCGATATTCTAAGCCGCGAAGAACTGGCGCGTTTCGACCGCCATATCATCCTGCCGCAGGTGGGATTAGAGGGTCAGAAAAAACTGAAGCAGGCGAAGGTATTATGTATCGGAACCGGCGGCTTGGGCAGTCCGATTTCACTATATTTATCCGCCGCAGGTGTCGGCACGATTGGCCTCGTCGATTTCGATATTGTGGACGAAAGCAATCTGCAACGCCAAATCGCCCACGCCACCGCAGATGTTGGTCGCCCGAAGGTGGAAAGTGCGCGCGATAAACTGCTCGGCATCAATCCGTACCTGAATGTAAACTTGTACGGCGACGGTATCCGCCGCGACAACGTGCGTGAGATTGTTCGCGCTTACGACATCGTGGTGGATGGAACCGATAACTTTCCAACCCGTTATCTGGTCAACGATGCCTGCGTTTTAGAGGGGAAACCACTAATTTACGCCTCCATTTTCCAATTCGAAGGACAGGCGACTGTTTTTAACCACGAAGGCGGCCCGTGTTACCGCTGCCTGTACCCGGAACCGCCACCACCCGGTTTTGCACCTTCGTGTGCTGAAGGCGGTGTGCTCGGCGTGCTGCCCGGTGTGATTGGCGTGATTCAGGCCACCGAAACCGTCAAAATTATCCTCGGCAAAGGTTCGACACTGGCCGGACGCTTGCTGCTTTACGATGCATTGGACATGAAATTTCGTGAAATGAAATTACGCCGTGACCCCGCTTGCCCGGCCTGCGGCGAGCACCCGACGATTCACGAAGTTGTTGAATACGAACAATTCTGCGGCCTGCCGCCAACCGAAACAAAAAATCAGGAGGAAGCCTTGGCTGACAATGACATCACCCCGAACGATTTACAGAAAATGCGCGCTGAAAATCCCGATTTATACGTGCTCGACGTACGTGAGCCACACGAAATCGACATCTGCGCCATCGATGGCACACATAAAATTCCACTCGGCCAAATTCCGACGCGCTTTGCCGAAGTTCCAAAAGACGAACCGGTCGTCGTGCACTGCAAACTTGGTGGTCGCTCGGCACAAGCCGTCGAATTCCTGCAATCACAGGGTTATACCAACGTCAAAAACCTCGCTGGCGGTATCCTGCGCTGGATTGACGATGTGGATAATTCGTTAACAAAATACTAGCCCTCAACCGGCCATCACTTGCAATAGCAACAGGCTACCGCCGCCCATCAAAGCCAGCGCGGTTCACCACCCAATGGATTACCCCCCCCCTCCAGCATGCGTCTCAAATTTATCAAATCGGATGAAAATGAGATTATTCAGGGGCAGCTATTTCAGGATGGCCCGGTCCACTGATGCACATAAACAAAAACGGGCCGGAAAACCGACCCGTTGAAAGGGAATAAAAACAGGAGTGGTGTTTTGCTAAGCGGGTTGTGTCGCGGCCTGACCCTGCATGGCTTGCACGGCAGAATCTTCGGTCTGTAATTCTTCGATTCGCCATGCGCTCTCATCGGCAAGTAACGCACTAACCAAACGATGATTCATATCATGCCCGGTACGTTCGCCTTCAAAAGCACCAACCAGCGGATAACGAGCCAACGACAAATCACCTACGGTATCAAGAATTTTATGCCGAACGCATTCATCTTCGTAACGCAAACCACCTTCGTTCACGACGCGAAAAGCATCAAGCACAATAGCATTTTCCAAGGAACCGCCAAGCGCCAGCCCGGCTTTTTGCAACGCTTCAATTTCGTGCAAGAAACCAAACGTCCGCGCCCGCGCCACTTCACGGGTGTAGGCCTGCGATGCGAAATCAATTGTCGCGGCACGTTCACGCAACAGCGGATGATCATAATCAAGCAAATAGCTAACCTTAAAACCCTGCGCCGGATGCAAGCTGCATTTCCTGTCGCCATCCTGCACACTGACTTTATTGACAATGCGCATCACTTTTTTGGCCTTTGACTGCTCGCTGATACCGGCACACTGAATCAGGAATACAAATGGCGCAGAGGAACCATCCATAATCGGCACTTCCGCCCCATCCACTTCGATAATCGCGTTGTCGATACCCAAACCGGCCAATGCGGAAAGCAAATGTTCAACCGTTCCGATATGAACACCATCCCTACCCAATGTGGTGCACATGCGGGTATCGGTGACATACTCGGCAATCGCCGGAATTTCGATATGTGAATTCCCGTTGAGACGGTGAAAAACAATACCGCTATCCACTGCTGCCGGTTTAAGGCACAGATTAACTTTGTGTCCGGAATGCAAACCGATGCCACTACAACGTATCGGGTGTTTCAGGGTTCTCTGCGGAATCATGGCGCCTCCATAGTTAATTTACGCATCCATTCGGCTCTTTCAGACTTCACAAGCATGCGTAACTTACCCGCCAACCATGGTGCAAAATGTGATACATCGCACAACAGTTGGCGCATCATGCCATAAACAACGCATACGGAAAAGCTCCGCTGGTCAGCCGATGACTCATCAATCGACGATTCATCAATCGACGATCAATCCGCCTGCCTGCGAATCCATGTCGGCACTTGCAACACGTCCTCGTCGTAGGCCGGATTACGACCTGCAACAGCAACCGCCGCCCCCGTTTCCGCACTAACCAGCGGCATGGATTCGCCACTTCCTGCACCTGCCGTCATAATCGGCATCACCACCGGGGCTTTAACCGGCTCATGCGTGCTGCTGACGGTAGTTAAACGCGCAACTTCCGCACCCGCCAGACCCGTTGCCACCACGGTAACACGAATATCGTCTTCGCTGCTTTCGTCATACACCATACCACAGATGATATTGGCATCCTCGTCAGCCATATTATGAATAATACTTACTGCTTCGTCGTATTCGGCCAGTGTCATATCTTTGCTACCCGTCACATTAACCAGAATCCCGCGCGCACCGTGAATATCGACATCTTCCAGCAACGGTGAAGAAATCGCCCGCTCGGCGGCCTCGCAAGCACGGTTTTCACCGCTGGCAACACCACTACCCATCATCGCCATACCGGCAGTATCGCTCATCACCGCTTTAACATCAGCGAAATCGACGTTCATGTAGCCGGTATGCGTAATCAGCTCGGCAATACCCCGAACCGCCTGCAACAACACATCGTCCGCCTTACGGAAAGCCTCCAGCATCGTTGTATTCTTACCGACCGCACCAATCAGTTTCTGATTAGGAATGATAATCAGCGTATCAACATACTTGGCAAGCTCGTTAATGCCCGCTTCCGCCTGACGCATGCGCCGTTTGCCTTCAAAATTGAACGGTTTGGTCACCACAGCAACCGTCAACACACCCAATTCCTTGGCTACTTCGGCAATCACCGGCGCACCGCCTGTTCCGGTTCCGCCACCCATGCCTGCGGTCACAAACAGCATGTCCGTATCGGCCAACACCTCACGCAAATGCTCGCGCTCTGCTTCTGCCGCCACCCTGCCTGTCTGCGGATCAGCACCCGCGCCCAGCCCGCGTGTAATATCCGTACCGAGTTGAATCTTAATATCGGCTGTACTCATTTCGATGGCCTGCGCATCGGTATTGGCAATAATAAAATCTACGCCGCGCAAGTTCTGATTTATCATATTATTCAATGCGTTACCACCACCGCCACCGACGCCGACAACCTTTAAATTCGCCGACTGCCCGAGTGTGTCATCCAATGTAAATAAAGTACTCATATCACCTCTCCTTGTTTAGTATTCCGGTATTTTTTGTTACTTCCCTTTTGCTCTCACTGCCGTTTTTCCGCTTGTCCCGTCTATCTATCCCATCAATCTGCCTGCACCCGATATTTTCTTCCGCTTCACCATCTGCTTCCTTATGCCTCATCACCAAACCACTGGCGCATGCGCGCCCATGCACGGGCAAATACCGACGGTGCACCGCGACTGGCTGTCGCAGGCTCCGATTCCCGATAGCTATGCCCGTATTTGATTAACCCGACACCCGTGGCGTACATCGGACTGGAAACCACATCCGCCAATCCGCCCACACCGTCGGGTCGTCCCATGCGAACCGGCATATCGAAAATCTCTTCTGCCAGTTCAACCATACCTTCCAGTAAGCTGCTGCCGCCGGTAATCACCAGTCCAGCCGCCACCAGTTCCTGATAACCGGAGCGCGTCAGCTCCGCTTTGACCAGTTCATACAATTCCTCAACGCGCGGTTCGAGAATTTGCGCCATCACCTGCCTCGGCATCGGACGTGGCGGACGTCCGCCAACACTCGGAATTTCAATCTGTTCCTCGGGCGACACCATCGACACCATGCAAGCGCCATATTTACGTTTCAACTGATCCGCCTCGCGCGCACTGGTGCGCAAACCGACAACCAGATCATTGGTTAAGTGATCGCCACCGATGGGAATGACTTCCGTATGCCGAATCGCACCATCAAGAAATACGGCAATATCAGAAGTTCCACCGCCAATATCGACCAGCGCGACACCAATATCTTTTTCATCCTGAGCCAGAACCGCTTCGCTGGATGCCACCTGTTCAAGCACCATATCCGCCACATCCAAACCGCAGCGGTTACAGCATTTAATAATATTCTGCGCACTGGAAACGGCGCCGGTCACAATGTGTACTTTAACCTCCAGCCGCACCCCGCTCATGCCGATGGGTTCGCGAATACCATCCTGATTATCAATAATGTATTCCTGCGGCAGGATGTGCAGGATTTTCTGATCCGCCGGTATTTTCATCGCCCGTGCCGCGTCAATCACCCGGTCCACGTCTTCCGCTGTCACTTCACCACCCTTGGTGGCAACCACGCCGTGGCTGTTACAACCGCGAATGTGGCTTCCGGCAATGCCGGTAAATACCGATTTAATTTCGATACCGGCCATCAATTCAGCTTCTTCAACCGCCAACCGGATTGATTCCACCGTACTTTCGATATTGACCACCACACCCTTGCGCAAACCGCGTGACGGGTGCGTGCCGATACCAATGACATCCAATCTCCCGTCCGGTCCGGCTTCGGACACCACGCAGGCGATTTTACTGGTACCAATATCCAGCCCGACAAGAATCTGCTCGTGTTTGGCCATTAGACCATTCCTCCCGATTTTGATTTACGTATAAACCATCGTGAACCGACGCGCGCATCAATGCGCCAATCACCATTTTTCCAGCGTTTGTCGTGCATCAGCGCCAACACACCCTGCATGCGCGGCATGGCCTGCGCACCGCGCGGCAACCGCCAGCAGCGACCACGTTCAAAATTCAGGCGCCAGCCTTGTGGTTCAGCCATCCATTCACTTAAATGCGCATAACGCACGGCATCTTCCTGCTTCAATGCCACAAGCAGGCTCATGCTTTCCGCCAATTCCGCTTTTGAAACCCGCAACAACGGCAAATCAAGCGCCTCTCCGGTACGCAGTGCGCGATATGCCGTGCCATAACCGTCAACCAGCAATACACCACCTTCTGCGTCCTGCCACAAAGCCATCGGCACACGCGCCGTTGCCTGAATTTCCAGTTTATCCGGTAATTGGCGGGTAATATTTAACTCGGCAATATCCGGTACGTTGGCCAACAACTGCTTGCGCAAACGCGGTGGCCATGCATCCACAAGATCCAGTGGCCGCATCGCCTCCAGTTGTTTTTCCACTGCCAATTCCAGCGCTTCGGAAACACCATGAATTTTCCACGTATTCACCGTCATCGCCTGATTCAGCCAGCGCCCGCCGCCAGCCAGCACCGCAATCACCAACACACCCATGCCAATACGCAATAAAAACCGCGACAGCGATTGTAAACGCAGGGGTTTGTCATGTGCAGGCTTACGGCGACGGTTTGTCTGGCTCATATCGTTTGACTCATATCGTCTGGCTCATACCGCCAACCTCCCGGTTGCGTTTTTTCCGGCAATTGCATCTTCCCCGCCAACCTCATGCGCGGATTGCAGCCCCGCCGTCTCCAGCATGCGCAAGCAGAGTGCATCGAAATCAATCCCTGCCGCTGCGGCTGCTTTCGGTAAAAGACTGGTTTCCGTCATGCCCGGAATGGTGTTGATTTCCAGCACCAACGGCTCGCCACCATCACCAACGATCATGTCCACACGCGGCGCTCCGACACAACCGGTCACCGCCACCGCCTGTTCGGCACGCTGCATGCAAAGACCGAGGGTTTCCGCAGGCAAACGTGCGGGAACGAAGTATTCGGTTGCCCCGACGGTATATTTGGAAGCGTAATCGTAAACACCGGAACGCGGTGCAAGCTCAACCGGTATTAACGCCTCGCCATTGAGCACAGAAACAGCAATTTCTACACCCTGTACCGGCATTTCAGCCATCCAGCCGTGCGTATCACCAATATTCAGCGCCTGCCATGCGTCTGCATCGTGAATCTGATGCAAACCGATGCTCGAACCCCCTGATTCCGGTTTCACAAACACCGGAAAGCGCAACGGCCCATCCGCATTGATTGGAATATCCACCGGCGTTTTAACACCCGCCCGTTCAAGAACCGCCTTGCACAAACGTTTATTCATGCACAAACCCGAAGCGGTCACGCCGGAACCGGTATACGGCAGCTGCATAATTTCCAGCATACCCTGCACGCAGCCGTCTTCGCCCCACAGCCCGTGCAAGGCAACAAACGCGACCTCGATTGACGATTCCCGTACCTGCGCCAACCAATCTTCGCGTAAATCTATTTCCACGGCATCGACACCGCTATGCAGCAAGGCCGCCAGTACCGCACGACCTGATTTCAACGAAATATCCCGCTCGTTGGATACCCCGCCCATCAGCACACCGACCCGTTTGTTTCGCATATCCACCGTCATAATGCACCACCGATAGCACGCACTTCCGGCTCCAGACACACGCCGAAACGTTGTTCGACCACCGTTTTGGCATGTTCAATCAGCGCCAGCACATCACTGCTCTTGGCATCGCCTTCGTTGACAATGAAATTGGCATGTTTTTCCGAAATACGTGCACCGCCAATGCGCAAACCCTTGAGACCCGCCGCTTCGATAAGACGCGCGGCGTGATCGCCCTGCGGGTTTTTAAATACCGAACCACAATTCGGCAATTCCAACGGCTGCGAACCACCGCGTTTAGCACGCATTTGGCGCATGGTTTCACGAATGGCATCCGCATCATCCGCCTGCAGGGAAAAAGTCGCACTCAACACCAGCGAACCGGCAGGCAACCGCGTATGCCGGTAACCCATCTGCAATGTACCGGCAGATAGCGTCTTCACCTCGCCTTCTCTGCTAACCAGTTCGATGCCGGTTAAACTGTCGGAAACCTGCTGTTCGAAAGCGCCTGCATTCATCGCCACGCCACCGCCAATATCACCGGGAACCGTTGCCATAAATTCAAGCCCGCTGAGTCCGTTTTCAGCACACTGGCGAGCCACCTTACTCATCCGCACACCGCATTCGGCAGTCAATATTTGTTCCTTTACGCTCACCGCGTTCAATTTACCGACATCCAGCACCACACCTGTAAAACCATCGTCTGAAATCAATAAATTGCTGCCACGACCCAACGGCAACAGTGGTACATCCGCCGGAATACACTGCATGGCACTGACAATCGCCGCGCGACTCGCCGGACGGAAAAACCAACGTGCTTCACCACCCACACCAAGCGTTGTATGCCGCGACATCGGCTCGTTCTGGCTGCATTCACCGAGTTTTTGCAGTTTGTTCCACCAGTCGGCCATTACGCAGCCTCCCGCATTGATTGACGCAGCGATTCTGCCAACCCGCCAATGGAACCAGCACCCATCATCAGCACCACACGTCCATTTTCCAACGCCGCAATCGAAATGTTGCGCGCTTCATTCAGGTCTACGCAGCAACGCACGTTTTTATGCCCCCGCTGCTGCATACCGGCAGCCATGACTTCGCTGCTCACGCCTTCAATCGGCATCTCACTGGCGGCATAAATCGGCAGCAACACCACCTCGCCCGACTCGTCGAACGCGCCGAGAAATTCATCCATCAAATCGCGGCTTCGCGTATAACGGTGCGGCTGAAAAATCACCAACGGAGCCTGCTCGGGATAAGACTGGCGCGCAGTGGTCAACGTCACTTTGATTTCACGTGGATGATGCGCGTAATCATCAATCAACACACCGCTGCCCAGCACTGCCATCTGGAAGCGCCGCTGAATGCCGGAAAATGATTCCATCGCCCGCGCGATCACCGCTGGTTTCACCGCCAGTTCGCGCAACACCGCCACAGCCGCCAATGCGTTCTCTGCATTGTGTATTCCCGGCATAGGCAGTCGAAAAAACATCGTTTCATCATGACCGGAAAAACCGACTTTTAGCTGCTGACCACCGGCTTCCGGCACGCTTTCCAGCAAATGAATGTCCGCCTGCAGGCTGCACCCGTAAGTTCGCACCGGTTTGTGTAAATTATCACGCAACAATGCCACATTGGGATGTTCGTGATGCAATATCGCACGCCCGTAAAACGGAACGGAGGCGACAAACTGCCGGAAAGCACCCATCAAATGTTCGAAATCACCGTAATGATCGAGATGTTCCGGATCAATATTGCTGACCACAGCAATGACCGGCGATAATCGCAAAAATGAACCGTCGCTCTCGTCCGCCTCGGCCACCAGATACGGGCTTTCGCCCAAACGCGCATTGTCGCCGCTGGCAATCAGACGCCCGCCAATCACATACGTCGGATCAAGTGCAGCCTCCTCCATACCGTGCGCAATCAGCGAAGTAATCGTGGTTTTCCCATGACTTCCGGCAACCGCAATGCCCTGCTTCATGCGCATCAGTTCAGCCAGCATTTCGGCGCGTGGTATGACCGGAATCCCGCGCGACACGGCTTCGAGTAATTCAGGATTATTCGCAGTAATTGCCGATGTCACCACCACCACCTGCGCTTCACCCAACTGACCGGCAGCGTGACCGACCATCACTTTAATCCCAAGCCTGCGCAAGCGTTCAACATTGGCACTTTCAGCAGCATCCGAACCCTGCACGACAAAACCCTGATTATGCAGCACTTCGGCAATACCACTCATGCCGATACCGCCAATACCGGTGAAATGAATACACTGCACACGCCCCTTCATGCGTTCACCTCCAGCCAGCGGCCAAGCACATCAAGCATGCGTTTTTCGCTGTCTTGCGGTTGCGTCTGATGTGCTGCCTCGCTCATTTGCAGAAGCCGTTTGCTGTCGAACAGAAGTTCGCCAATGTGCTCTGCCAATAGCTCTGCGGACAAATCACCCTGCTCAATCACCACACCACCACCGGCTGTAACAAGCGATTGTGCATTATAAAACTGATGGTTGTCCGCAGCATGCGGCAACGGCACGAAAATTCCCGGTAAACCTACTACCGCCGCTTCGCAAACCGTCATCGCACCGGCACGCGCCAGCAACAAATCCGCTTCGCCGTACAATTTCGGCATATCGCGACAAAAACCCATCACCTGCGCATCCACACCAGCTTCGGCATAAGCATCAAGCAATGCCGGAACCCGCTGCTGCGAACCGGCAACATGCGTCACCCGAAATTTGTGACCGTTATTGCGCAATAATTTGCAAGCGGCAGGTAAAGTATCGTTTAGAATCTGCGCACCCTGCGAGCCTCCCAGCACCATCAGCACCGGTGGCTGATGCGACTGCCAGCGTACGCGACGAATGGCCGCTGCAACCAGATTTCCGGAAAACAGTGTTTTGCTTTCGGGCAACCCTTTGGCCGCATCGGAGAAACCAAGTAATATTTTACGACAAAAACGCGCCAGTTTGCGGTTCACCATGCCCGGCACGGCATTCTGTTCGTAAAGCACAACAGGAACGCGACACAACACACCGGCAAGCACACCGGCAACACTGGCATAGCCGCCCACACCAACCACCAGATGCGGCTGCTTTGCACCCCAATGGCGGCGAATTTTCAATACTGCACGTGGTAATTCCCAAAGTAGAACGCGCAACTTCTGCACCGCTTTCGCCCCCTGAACGCTGTGCATGCGCAAAAACAACGCCTGCTCACCACGTTCCGGCAATAATTTCGATTCCAAACCACGTTCCGCGCCGATAAAGCTCACTTCGGAGGATGACCAGCGCCCGCGCACAGCATCCGCCAATGCCAATGCCGGAAATACATGCCCGCCGGTTCCGCCACCGACAATGCACAAACGCCGCAAGCCGCTCATGCGCGCGCCTCGCGATGCGCATTATACGGCTGGCGACGTTGCACCGAAAAAATCAGCCCCAGCAGGATACAATTTCCAAACAACGCGCTGCCGCCGTACGACATCAGCGGCATCGGCATGCCCTTGGTCGGCATCACACCCATGGCTGCAGCCAGATTGATAAAAAACGTCGTCGCCAGCAGCACGACACAACCG
Organism: Zetaproteobacteria bacterium; assembly: GCA_003233235.1. Lineage (GTDB taxonomy): Bacteria > Pseudomonadota > Zetaproteobacteria > Mariprofundales > Mariprofundaceae > UBA1543. The sequence goes on along the minus strand of QILF01000127.1, from coordinate 17,044 downwards.
ACCACAACCAAACGCTGAAATGTGTCTTTGGTCTGTCGTGCCAACTTCAGGCCCCGCCAGAACAGCAGACCATAAATCATAATCAATGCCAACATACCCAATAAACCAAGCTCTTCGCCGATGACTGCGGAAATAAAATCTGTAAACGGCTCCGGCAAATAAAAGAGCTTTTGCACGCCCTGTCCAAGCCCTGCGCCGTGCAAACCACCAGAACCGAAAGCAAGCATGGATTGCACCAGTTGATAACCGCTACCCAAAGGATCCGCCCACGGATCAAGAAAACTGAGAAAGCGCTTCACTCGATACGGCTCGGCCAGCATAATCGCCGCGCCTAACGGAGCAACACTGACAAGCATTAAAAACAAATGTCGCAACGGAACCCCGCCGACAAACCACATCGCAATACACAGTGCCGCCAGCAATACGGAACTCCCGAAATCCGGCTGCAACAGCAATAGCAAAACCACCATGCCAAGCACCACCATCATGGGCGCAAGCCCTGTTGAAAAACGGCGCAGCCGATCCGGAAACGCGGCCATATAATAAGCCATGTAAATGACCACCACCGGTTTAATGATTTCCACCGGTTGCAAGGTCAGACCAAACAGCGAATACCAACGTCGCGCGCCGTTGATTTCAGAACCAACGCCCGGAATCAACACCAGCAACATAAGCAGCAGTGCCATTCCCATAATCGGCATCACCATTGAGCGCCACCAGTCAACATCAATGCGTGCCACCAGCCACAACAAACCCAAACCAAGCGGCACATACACCACCCAATGACCGATAATGCGGTAGGCATCACCATACCGCACAGCTGAAATACTCATGCTCGCACTTGCAACCATCAGCAGGCTGACCGTCAGCAATATCAACACGCAACCGAGTAATAGCGGATCGAAAGGAGCCAATCGCCGAACATCGCCGCTCATGCCGCTTTCTCCAGCGTCGCGACAACCTGCGTAAAGCTGCGCCCGCGCTCCGCGTAATTGGTGAACTGATCCATACTTGCCGCTGCCGGACTAAGCAGTACCGGTAATTGCATATTCACTTCTGCCGCCTGTACCACGGCATCCTGCATGTGTGTCACCACTCGATAAGGAATGCCCGATTTCTCAAGCAATGCAGTGAAAGGCTGGACGTTAGTCCCGATAATAAACGCCTGTGCCACGCGTTTCCGCACCGTCGGCAACATCGGCATCAGATCGACACCCTTGGTCAGACCACCGCAAACCCATATGACGTGTTCAAAGGAATTCAATGCCGCTATCGCAGCATCAGGATTGGTGGCCTTTGAATCGTCGTACCATGGTTTTCCCGCACAATTTCCGACATAACGCAAGCGATGGTCCAAACCGCGAAATGCCGTTAGTAACTCTCTGATTACGACTGACGACACACCGAAATCGGCAGCCGCTTGCGCCGCTATCGCCAGATTAATATGCTGATGTTCGCCGCGCACCATCACCTGATTGATTGCCACCTGATGCAACCCGTCATCAGCCGTCCAGAAAATCTCCTGCCCGGAACCGCCAAGTACACCGGCATCCACCTGTTGCGCATCCGTCACTTTGCCGAAACGCCGTACTCGCACGCCGCGCTGCTGCAAATCCGCCGCTAAAGCATCCCGACCGCCTTCGCAAGGCAGCATCGCTGTATCGCCATCGCCCTGGCGGGCGAAAAGACGCAGTTTAGCCGCTTCATAGGCATGCATATCGGCATGCATATCGACATGATCGGGCTGTACGTTAAGCAGTGCTGCCCAACGCGGATGAATATACTGGCAACGCTCAAGTTGAAAACTCGAAAGCTCCAGAACAGTGCGCGGTGACACGTCACTTTTACCCAACATGTCGAGCATCGGAATACCGATATTGCCACCAATGTCAACGCCGCCGGAAAGTACTTCGAGTAGCTGCCCCATCAAATGCACCACCGTGCTTTTGCCGTTGGTTCCGGTAACAGCCAACAAATCACCGGAAAAATGTTCGCGAAATATATCAAGATCGCCCAATAGCTGCACATCGTTTTCGCGTATTGCCACAAGTGCCGGGTGATGCCAGGCAATGCCCGGACTGACGATGATACGTTTGAATTTACTTAAAACCTTCGCTTTCAACGGGCCACTGCGCAATACGCCGCGAATATCTTCCGGCAAGGTCTTTAAAAATTCATCAAAAGCGACATATGCCACGCCGCGCGCATCGAAGAAACGTGCCACCGAGCAACCTGTTTGACCCATGCCGATAATGCCCACCTCGGGATCGTTCTTTCTAATCGTTATCATCGCAATTTCAGAGTGGACAAAGCCACCAGCGCCAATAGCAGTGAGATAATCCAGAAACGAACGATAACCTTCGGCTCCGGCCAACCTTTAAGTTCAAAATGGTGGTGAATCGGAGCCATACGAAACACCCGCTTGCCGGTTAATTTGAATGATGCCACCTGCACCATGACACTCACCGCTTCGAGCACAAACAAACCACCGGCAATCGCCAGCAGGAACTGCTGATGAACCGCACTGGCCACAAAACCAAGCGCTCCGCCTAACGATAACGCACCGACATCGCCCATAAACACCTGAGCCGGATAGGTGTTGAACCACAAAAATCCGAGACATGCGCCAACCATCGCGCCGCAAAATATCGCCAGTTCGCCGACACCCGGCACATACGGAATCAGCAGATATGCGGAAAAGTGTGCATTACCGGCAACGTACACAATCACCGCCAGCGCAATCGCCACCATAAAGGTCGGTGTCACTGCCAGCCCGTCCAAACCATCGGTCAGATTGACGGCATTGGAACTGCCGACCAGAACAAACACAACAAACGGCACATACCATATGCCCATGTGCCACTGCGTTTTGAAAAAAGGAATATCAACCATCGGCTCGGTCAACTGCATCAGTCCGATTGCAGCGGCTGTACCAATCAATATTTGCAAAATCAACTTCCAGCGACCTGCCAGACCTTTGGGATTTCCGCGAATGATTTTCAGGTAATCATCATACCAGCCGATAAAACCGTAACCGAGCGTTACAAACAAAGCCAACCAGATAAAGGCATTGGTGACATCAGCCCATAACAGGGTTGAAATGCTCAATACCAGCAAAATCAACGTGCCACCCATGGTCGGCGTTCCGGCTTTGGCCAGATGCGAGGCGGGTCCGTCCTGACGAATCGGCTGACCTTTGACCTGATAACGCTTCATGCGGCGAATAAATGCCGGCCCGAGAATCCAGCACAACACCAACGCCGTAATCAGCGCATATACCGTTCGAAAAGTGATATACTGGAACAGATTGAATACGGGATATTGATCGGCCAACGGAAATAGCAGGTTATACAGCATCGCCACCTCCCGTCAGTCCATTCACAATCCGCTCCATATGCATGCAGCGACTACCTTTGACGAGCAGCACGTCATTTCTTCCCAATTGCAAATCACGCAACATCGACAACGCCTGTTCTGCATCGTTCACCGGACAAATATCAGCCTGCAACGTCGCCAGCACACGTATCTGCTCACCGACAGCAATCACCAGTTCAATTTCCGAAACATCTACTTCCGCATGCAAACGTACCGTTTCCGCACCCAGCTCCGCCATATCGCCCAATACCGCGATACGCCGACCCGGCATCTGGCGCAGGGTGTTCAATGCCGCCGCCATCGAAGCAGGGTTGGCGTTGTAACTATCATCCAGAATGGTGCAAGCATTCGTGCCGTTCAACTGATGCATGCGACCATTCACCGGCTGCCAAACGCCCAACGCTTCAGCAATAGATTGTAACGACCCGACACCAATCCGGCCCAGCACTGTTGCGGCAATCGCCGCATCCTGTGCCCAGTGACTGGCGGGGAGAGGCATCTGAAATTCAGCGTATTCAGAGCCACTTGCAAAAGTCTGGGTGGATGAGTTGCAAGTGAATGGTGGTTCCATTTGCCGAAATTACAACTCAAAATCGCGCCGGAGTGGGGAAGTAAATCGCCGCTCACGACTTTTGCAAGTGGCTCTTCAGTACCTCGAATTAACGTCACCATACGTCCGCTCATCTGCCATTTCACGATGGAATCAGCATCCGATTCCATATCCAAAATTACCGTATTTCGGTTCGTGTCGCTCAATAGACCCGTATCTCTCAACAGGCCCGCAACACCATCACCAAGCACTGCACAAGCTTCATTTGTCATGTAATCCAGCAGAATCGCCTTTTCGCTAGCCACTTCAACAATACCACCCAGCCCTTCCGCATGTGCTTCCGCCACGCCGGTAATCACCGCCACATCAGGTCGAACCATCGCCGCCAAACGACACATTTCGCCGCGTTCGCTGATGCCGCACTCCACCAGCGCCACCTCGGCCTGCTCGTCGATTGCCAGCAAGGTTTGCGGCACACCAACCAGGTTATTGTTATTTGCGTGCGTCGCGGCAACCCGCACGCCATGCCTATTCAACACATGCTCCAGCATCGAACGTAAGGTTGTTTTTCCGTAAGAACCGGTAATCGCCACCACTTTGGCCGGGATTTTCGCCCGCCATTTTCCGGCTATATCACCATAAGCCTGCAACGTATCCGCCACTTCCAGTTGTGGCACGTCGATGTCCTGCCAGCTTTGCACACCTTCTAAATCCCCGATCAGCGTTGTTGCGCCAGCTTGTATCGCGTCTTCGGCAAAAGCATGTCCGTTGAAATTCGGCCCGCGCAATGCCACAAAGGCATCACCGCAATGTAAGTGGCGCGTATCCGTGCTCACACCGCCAATCATCTGCGGCGGCACACCGTGCCAGCGACCAGCGGTGCAGGATTGCATGTCAGCACTGCTCATGCGCATGCCCTGAATTCCGTTAAATCGGATTTTTCATGCAGCGCCTGCGCTGCTTGTTCAGTATCGCTCCACGGAAGCCGCTGACCACATACATCCATATACGATTCATGCCCTTTACCGACAATCAGCAGCACATCACCAAGTTGCAAATCGTCAATAGCAGCGGCGATGGCTGCTGCACGGTCCAGTTCAAGATGCACTTCCGCAGGGTAAGGACGCGGAATACCGGATTCGATTTCCGAAGCAATTACCTCGGGCAATTCACCGCGCGGATTATCGGAAGTCAACCACACCACATCGGCTAAACGCGTTGCAATCTCGCCCATTTGCGGTCTTTTTTCACGATCCCGTTCGCCACCGCAACCGAAAACTACAATCAATCGCTGCTCGGTGAATTTTTGCGCTGCCAGAAGTGCGGAAACCAGTGCTTCCGGCGTATGCGCATAGTCGATAAACACCTGCCAACGACCGATATTCATCGCTTGCATGCGACCCGGCGGAGCGCTTATCCCCTCTAAATGTTCAGGCAATTCATGCAATGAGACACCTGTTTGCAGAAGTAACAAGGCCACGCAAGCCATATTCGCCGCATGAAAATCACCGACCGGGATGTTGCGAATACACACTTCGTCATTCGCCGCCGCCGTAACCGCCGGCCCATCAGACCGACGCAAACGCAGCATGCCCGGTAATTCCTGCTCCCAGGCCAGATTCAATCCGTCACGAAACAAACCGCGCCCGAATCTCAAAGCAGCCTCCGGCAAACGCGCAAAAACGCCCGCGTCGTCGCCATTTCCGACCACACATCCGCCACTTTCGGCCACGCCATCCACGAATGATTTTTTAATGGCCGCGTAAATCTCAAAACCACCGTGATCCTGCAAATGATCGTGCCCTAACGTTGTCCACACCGCGTGTGAAAATGGCAATCCGGCAATACGCTGCTGGGCGATACCGTGCGAGGAAACCTCGCAAACCACTGCCGCGATTCCAGCCTGCATTGCCAATGCATAAAGCCCGTGCAAGGTCATCAGCGACGGTGTCGTATTGCCAATATCAAACACCTTATCGTCATCCCTGATCCAGCCCAGCGTGCCGACGCTCCACACCTTGCCAAAACTCCGCTGCATAGCTTCGCGCAACATCCATGCCACACTTGTTTTACCATCGGTTCCGGTAATGCCAAACAAACGAACGCTGCTGTTTTCCGTTCCGAACCAACGCCGCAACAACAGACCCGCCGCTTTCATATCCGGAAGTAGCAAATACGGCAACGCAACATCCAACCCGCTCATGCCGACTGAAATCACGCAACCTGCACCCTGAGAGGCAGCCTGCTCAATAAACATCTGCGCCTTTTCCTTGGCGCGCGGCAAACACAAAAAGGCATCACCCTTTTTTATCCTGCGCGAATCGTCGCTCAGGCCGCGCACCTCGACATCGCCACTGGCAATACCGAAACCGTCAGCTAATTCACTTAATCTGCATGGTGGGCGATTTAATTGGCCAGCTAAAAAATCATTCATCGAGCCACACCTCCAGCGAATCGCCCCGAGCCATACGGCTCAGCGCTACCGGTTTCTGACGAACAACCCAGCCACTGCCATGCACATGCAACTGATAGCCGCCTTGCGAGGCCATACGACGCACTTCCCGCAATGACTTTCCATAATATTGCGGAACCTCACCTTCACTTGCCATGTGCGCCTTTTCATGCGCAAGCACCGGAATATTTTGCCATTGTTGCTGTGAAAATTCCGGAGGAACACCAAGGTAAGGCAGTGCTGCTGCGGCAATTCTACGGAAAATAGGCGCTGCCACCGTACCGCCGTAAATACTTTTCTGTGGCTCATCAACCACCACAGCAATCACCAGTTTCGGAGCGTCGGCTGGCACAGCTCCCGCGAATACCGCCATAAATTTACCTTTTGCGTAGCCTCCGCGCGGACCCGGTTTCTGCGCTGTTCCGGTTTTACCTGCCACCCGATAACCGGCAGGAACAGCCTTCGCACCCGTACCTTCAGGACTGGCCGCATGCACCAGCATACGCATCACAGAGCGGGCGATTTGCTCACTCATCACCCTGTAAGACGGCTCCACATCCAATCCGCGAATCAATTTCGGACTAACGTGCGTACCACCATTTGCCAAAACTGAAAATGCCGCTGCAAGCTGCAACGGCGTGATGGCGACTCCCTGACCAAAAGCAATGGTGGCAGTTTCAACTGGCCCCCATCGCTCCAGCGGTAGTAATATACCCGGTGATTCTCCACTTAAGCCGATACCGGCGCGCCTCCCGAAACCGACAGATTCAAGCATGTTGCGTAATTTCAACGATCCAATATCCAGCGCCACCTTGGCCGCACAGATATTACTGGAGCGGGCCAGCAAACCCGTCATATCCAGCCAACCCTCAGGATGCACATCATGAATCACATAATCAGCAACCCGATAACTGCCATTTTCACAGAAAATAACCGAATTGCGCTTCCAACGATCAGTCTGCAATGCGGCGGCTACGGCAAACGGCTTTAGCACCGAACCCGGCTCAAAAACATCGGTCACTGCCCTGTTCCGCCACTGCCCCGGCTTGAAACGGCGATAATTATTCGGATTAAACCCGGGCCAGCTAACCATCGCCAGCACCGCGCCATCCTGTGGCCGCATCACCACCACCGACCCGCCCTTGGCGTGCTGCGTTCGAATTCCCTCAGCCAGCGCGGCATAAGCCATACCCTGAATTGTCGCATCCAGATACAACGCCACTTTATCGCCCATTTTCGGCTTTTTCAGCCAATACGCTCCGGGTAACGAATGCCCGCGCGCATCGCGACGTAAATTTTTACGCCCCGACTGACCAACGAGTACGTTATTCTGGCTGTATTCCAAACCTTCAAGCCCGCGCCCGTCGATACCGACAAAACCGAGCAAATGTCCGGTTGCAGGCCCAAGCGGATTAAAACGTTTCCATTCCGTTTCCTGACGAATGCCGGGAATCTCCAGTTCGGCAACGGCACGCGCCTTGGCCGGATCAATCTGCCGTGCCAGCCAAACAAAACCTTTATGCTCCAAGCGTTTATTCAAACCGGAAACCGGCATGCCCAATGCGTTGGCCAAGACGCCAATTCTGTCTTTCGGCACATCGCGGCCCGTTGCGGCAATCGACGGAATTTGAATACTTTCAGCGAGAATACGTCCGTCGGTATCGACAATCGGTCCGCGCGGTGCTTGCACCGTGTATTGACGTTGACGCTGATTTTCGGCCAATTGTTTTAATTTATTCGCTTGCCCCCACTGCAAATCAACGGCGCGAACGGTCAACAGCACAAGTGCCAGCACAATGCATGCCGTTACCGCCTCAATGCGGCGGCGAAAGAAAACATCCTGCTTGCTCACCAGTGTACCACCTGCATCGCGGATGGTGGTCGCATACCTAATTTCTCCACCGCCACTTTGCGCAAGCGGTCCGGGCGCATCAGCGTCGCCAGCTCAATATTCATCCGGCTGATTTCATCTTCAACCTGACGCACATCGCGCTGCAAAAGACTCTGCTCTGCAACCACCTGCAAACGTTCATGCGCCACACCGACTTGAATACAAGCCAAAACAGACACCAGCAGTGCAAGCACAAACCACGGACGCACGCGGTGCGGCGCGACTTTCACGCCAACCTCTCGGCAACACGCAGTAGCGCCGAGCGACTACGCGCATTTTCCGCGATTTCCACCGCATTGGCGCGCAACGGTTTCTTTTGTAACCAGCGCATGCTCGGCATCCGTCCACAAACACAAATCGGAAAATCCGGCGGGCAAGTGCACGCATGCACCTCCGCTTCAATCAGGTCGCGCACCGTGCGATCTTCGCCGGAATGAAATGAAATCACCGCCAGCCGGCCACCGGGAAGCAAACGCTGCATGGCCGCTTTAATGCCTTCTTCAAGCTGCGCCATTTCATCGTTCACCCACATACGCAGCGCCTGAAACGTGCGCGTAGCAGGATGCGCACCGCCAAAACGCGCTTTCTTCGGCATGGCGTGAAACACCACATTTTCAAGTTGCGCCGTGCGTGTCATGTCGCCGCCATCGCGTGCGTGCAAAATGGCTCGCGCGATGCGACCGGCATAGCGTTCATTGCCGTAGCGGCGAATAATATCGGCCAGTTCGCGCTCATTGATGCGCACCAACCGTTCGCAAAGCGGCTGCCCGTGACCCGTATCCATACGCATATCCAGCGGCCCGTCGCGACTGAAAGAAAAACCACGTTCGGCATCGTCCAACTGCGGTGAGGAAACACCAAGATCGAAACCGATGCCATGCACCTTGTCCCAACCAGTTTCATCCAGTGCTGCATCCAATTCGGCAAACGCGCAATGCCGAACGCAAAATCGTTCATCCTGCGCAGCCAGTCGCTGACCTTCGCGCACGGCGTCCGGGTCGCGGTCAAGGGCAAGCAGGCGTCCTGACGGTGATAGTTTTTCAAGCAACGCGCGTGCGTGACCACCACGTCCGAAAGTAGCATCGACATAGCGCCCGTCGGGCGAAGTGCAGAGCGCATCAATGAAAGGCGTAAGCAGGACAGGCGCATGGCGTCCCACATCAGGGCTGCGGCGGGCCGCTTCTCAGCATGACCAGATCCTGCTCCAGTTGCGCCTCTCGACGCGTAATGTCCCAGATTTCGAAATGACCGGCACCACCGGCAAACAACACCGACTTATCCAGGTCGGCAAAGCTGCGCAGGCTCAAAGGCAACAGAATACGCCCCTGTTTATCGGGCACGCATGTAACGGCGGGACTGACAACAAAACGCTCGTAGGAACGACGCCATGGATCGTTGAAATCGAGTTTTTGCATATTGGCAAGCACCCTGCGATCCCATTCTTTCGGCGGATAGGCATGTAGACAACCATCGTAATCGCGTGTCACGACCACTTGCTCATCGCCATAACGGGCACGCAGCGTCTCGCGGAACGAGGCCGGAACATTGACGCGCCCTTTGGCGTCCATGGTGTTTTTGTGTTCGCCTTGAAACATTTGCCTGCCAACCCCCTCCCGAAACGGAAAGTTGTGTAGATATTTACATGGGACTATTCCCCACATTTACCCACTTCTCGCCAATATTCACCCATTAAAAAAAAATGTCAACCCCATTTAGCAGATATACGCTATTTCACGGTAGCGCTAACTGCCTGTATAAACGTTAGTTTCTTTATGTTTTCACGAAATTTATATAAGTGGCGGAAAGTGGGGATAAAAAGAGACCCGCTACTGTAGAGCCACTTGCAAAAGTCTGGGTGGATGAGTTGCAATCCCACTTCGAGTGCGATTTTGAGTTGGGATAAGGTGAATGGTGGTTCCATTTTCCGAAAGTCCAACTCAAAATCGCGCCGGAGTGGGGAAGTAAATCGCCGCTCACGGCTTTTGCAAGTGGCTCTGTAGTCACAGGATTGCCATCGTCTCGTCATATCGCTGACATAATCGACTTTTATTCTTCCCGACAAAATCACGCCCGAACTAAACAGCGGCAAAAGAAACGGGAGGTACATCTATGTCTTTCAATCAATCGACCAATCAGGAACGAGTAGAAATGCTCAAATGGGTTAGTGAGCGCAATCTGCACATGCCTATTTCCGAACTCGCGTTCATGTTCGATTTAAATGACGATCTGATTTCCGATGACAATATCGGTGATGATGAATTTGACGCCAGCTTGGAAGCCTGTCGAACTTAGGGTGATTGTAGCGAGCAGGTGGGGGAACGCGTCAAAAGCAGCATGATTTTGAGGCGCATAGTGGTAACGATGCAACGATAAATCCGGATGTTTTGGGCCGTTATCCCTGCCGCACAGTAGATTTCTCATCAGTCCGACAGTCTCCTAGGGAGGTGCTGAACAAACCATGATTCGTGACCCTGCACGTAAAATGAACGATCCCCGCGTTAAAGATTTAAGCACCACAGGTATTTCCTCCGCATAGCGGTGCTATGCCTTGCAATCTTTGCCTTGAACTCGCCCATTTTTCATTACAGACTTCTCGAGTCAGCTTTATTCAGCACCTCCCTATCCTGAACACCGAACGCCGCTGACCTTGCGGCCAAAACAGGTTATGCTTGCCGCAAACATCAGCAAGGAGCCGCATATGATTTTCAGCACCACACCCAACATCGAAGGGCACAATATCACTGATTACAAAGGCGTTGTCGTCGGCGAAGCGATTCTCGGTACCAATGTGTTTCGCGACCTGTTTGCAGGCATTCGTGATATTGTCGGAGGACGTTCCGGCGCTTACGAAAAAGAACTGGCAAAAGCCCGCGAAATCGCTTTCAACGAACTTGAACAACATGCCAGCGAACTCGGTGCCAATGCTGTTATCGGCATTGATATTGATTATGAAGTGGTTGGCAAAGACGGCAGCATGCTGATGGTCAGTGCCAGTGGCACAGCCGTAATACTAGACTAGTGAGCCGCTTGCAAAAGTCCGGGTGGATGCGTTGCAATCCCGCTTCGAGTGCGATTTTCGAGTGCGGTTTTGAGTTGGAATGAGGTGAATGGTGGTTCCATTTGCCGAAATCCCAACTTGAATTCCAAATGAAATCGCGCCGCAGTGGGGACGAAAATCACCGCTCACGACTTTTGCAAGTGGCTCTAAGGCGTTAACATTTTCCGCAAGGTTTCGACGCGTTTGCGGTTTACCCCGAAATCGGAGTGGCCGACGCGCGCAGCCGAACGGATGTGAATCAGCCCTGAAGCCTTGTCCAGTCGCGCCTCCACATCATCCACAAAACGAAACACGCTGGATGTGAATGCAGCATGCAGATAATGCCCGTCATCACTGACAATTATTCCACCTGTCTGCCGCACCGCCTGCCGCAGTTTTTGCCAGTCTGTTGATTTCAACGCGGCAATCACATGCTGTGTGTCATCAGCTTGAGCCTCGCTACTTACACAGTTCGGCTTGTCCGGACAAACCTGCAAATGCCCTTCAAGCAAGCCCAAGAGTTCCGGCGCTTGCTGCGATTGCCAACCACGCACAAAAGCGCCCGTCAACAGCAACCCAACGACAATGCAAATTACGATGAATACCATCTTTACCGCCTTCATATTTTTTACCCGCAACAACGCTTGAATTTTTTCCCACTGCCGCACGGACATGCATTGTTGCGCCCGATATCATCAACCTGACAATCACCATCCATGTAGAGCCATCGTCCCTCTTCACAGACAAACCGGCTAAGTTCATGCAAACGCTTACCCTTCCCTTTTTCCACATAGGAGGCGATAAATCCCACTTCACCGACATCATCTTGCACACCTCCGGCTACCGTCCGGAGGATTTCCAGCCCAATCCAGCGTAAAGCTGTTCCACCAAGTCTTGCAGGACGCGTCAGCGGATGCCACGAAACTAGCAGGTAGTCATGTTTACCCAGCACATAGGCTGTATAACGCGAACGCATCAGGGTTTCGGCATTCGGCGCGGCTTTGCCCGCCAGATACGCACCGCAACATATTTCCAGTGCGCGACCTGAACCGCAGGGACAGGAAGTCAATCAGACCCTCTCAAACAGGCTCGCTCAAACAGCCCTACTCAAAGCGCCTCGCTACTGTAATCGGCCAGCATACAATACGTCGCGCCCGGAGCGATTTTCACCACATCATCAGCGGCGTTGGCGGTTTCCACACACAGCATATTCAGATAACCATCCGGCCCGAGATCACCCATCTTCGCCGCTGTTTCCGCCCAGGGGTTCCATACCACTGTCGATGCACTGCCCTCACTCTGAATAATAATCTTTCTACCCATCGCCGGATCGACGATTTCCTGCCGCTTGCCGCTGCCAAGATAAATACGATCCGTCTCGCCGGAAATACTCACCGCGCCATGCTGCTGCTTGCGCTGACCGCCATCCATTTTGTCGATGTATTCACACCCGTCCAGACCTTCGACATGTGCCAAACGCACGTCGCCGACACGAAAATAAGTGTGCAGCGCCTGACCCAGCGTGAACGCTGTAGCGCCCTGATTCGTTGTCTCCAGTTCGAGCCGCAGACTTTCACCTACCGTCACGTGCAAACGCACATTCAAATCGTGCGCGCACTGTTCGCTTATTTTTCCGGTTTTTATCAGTTCGAAACTAAGCTTCGTACTCCCGCCACTCAGCGCTTCCGATGCCACCGGCTGCCAATCGACAGTCCGCGCAGGTCCGTGCCCGGGCAGACTTGAATCCGAGGCGTGCGGTCCGAACCACGGCCAGCAAACCGGCACACCACCGCGTAACGACTTGCCCGGCGCATACGTTGCCTCCGGCGACATCCAAATCAGCGGTTCCGTACCCTTCGCCTGATAAGCCAACACATGCGCACCCTGCAAAGCAATTGATGCCTTGCCGAATTCATTCTCCACCCCGGCTACCGGCATGCCACCGCCACCGGCGACAAAATTCAGCTGCCCGGCAATGCCGAATTGTTCGTTTAATGCATCAAGATTAGCCATTTTATCCTCCAAAGATTGCTGCCATTCATTCATCACAGCCTATGCCTGTGACAAGCCGCTTACAATCGGTCAGACATCAGAAAGTCACCACGGCTTCATTCCGCGCATTATTCATCCCGCATACAGTTCATCCCGCATACATTGGAATTTAATCTTGTTCGCGCTAATCTTTAAATCATGCGCCACCATGCTTTCATCTTGCCCGCCCTTGTTCTAATGTGCTTAGGTACAGCATCAGCCTATGCCGGAAACTTGGCGAAAGAAGCGAACTGGCAGCGGCCTTCCGATAGCGAATTGCAAAAAACGCTAACACCGCTGCAATACAACGTGGTACGCGAAGAAGGTACGGAACGCCCGTTCCGAAATGCTTATTGGGATAACAAACAAGCAGGCATTTATGTCGATATTGTTTCTGGCGAACCGCTGTTCAGTTCAAGCGATAAATTTAAATCCGGAACCGGCTGGCCGAGCTTCATCCGCCCGCTCGCTGCCGGAAACATTGTCGAAAAAACTGATCGCAGCCTGTTTTTCTCGCGTACCGAGCTGCGCAGCAAACACGCCGATTCACATCTCGGCCATATATTCAACGATGGCCCGCCACCGACAGGTTTGCGCTACTGCATCAATTCCGCCGCACTGCGTTTTATCCCTGTGGCAGCGCTAAAGCAGGAAGGTTATGGGAAATTCACCCGTTTATTTGATACCCAGGAGAAGCCCACATCCAAGCATTGATATTTGCATTGTTTTCAACTTTAATGCATCAGATGATTGCAGCCCTGACATTTCCTTGTTCTAGCCTTAATATACAATATACAAGGACAATATGGGCGAGTTCAAGGCAACGATTGCAATCCATAGCAACGCTATGGCTAAAATCTTTAACGCAGAAATCGTTTATTTTGCGTGCAGGGTCACGAATCATGGTTTGTTCAGCGCTTCCTTAGCTGAGTTAAAGACTTGGTGAGGAGTCCTATATCCGAGGCACTTTCTGGAGCGATGATTAATCTTTTTTACGGCTTCGGCAAGCGCTTGATCAGTCATATATATTTCTTCTTGACAGCAAAGGCATACGGGAAAACAATTATTTACATCTGAATGCGGAAGGAGGAGTTGAAAAATGAATAGATACCGATCTCTCTTTTTTATTTTTATCGGTTCGATTGCAATAGTTTCAGGTTCATTTACCGCTTTTGCAGGTGCCGAGAGGCGCTGTCAGATGTGTCATGATTTTACTACTGGAGAGAATAAAATTGGCCCAAGCCTGAAGGGGATTATTGGCCGTAAGGCAGGAACTTACCCAGGGTATGAGTATACTTTTACCAAATACATCAAGGGTGAACCGTGGGTGTGGACTGAGGAAAAGTTGCGCAAGTGGGACAACAACAGTGAAAGGGCAGTCAGAGAGTTTACCGGCAATCCGGAAGCAAAAACAAAAATGCCACGTCAGTCGTTTACCGGTGTTGTGGAAGATAATATCATCACCTATATCAAGATGACGAGTCAGGGAGGCGTTGTTTCTGCGGAGGCAGGGGCAGGGGTTTCATGTAAGATGTGCCATGATTTTACCACCGGGAAGAACAAAATTGGCCCGAGCCTGAAAGGGATTCTTGGTCGCAAGGCGGGAACCTATCCGGGATTTAAATATAAATTCACCAAATATATCAAGGGTGAACCGTGGGTATGGACCGAGGAAAAAATGCGTAAGTGGGACAATAACAGTGAAAAAGCCATCAAGGAATTCACAGGGAATCCAAAGGCGCGTACATTGATGCCACCTCAGCATCGGACTGGCAGCTCCGAGGATGAAATCATTTCCTTTATCAAGATTACAAGTGAAGGGAAATAACAGGCTGTCCGGGTCGCGTATTTCAACTGAAAAATCAGGTGTCATGGCGTTTAATTGATAACAGGGTGTAAGGTGGCAATTGTAGTAATAATTACTGCATAGGAAACAGGAGACAGGCATGGCTGACGATACGGTCAATTGTAAACGCAGGAATTTCTTGTGGGGTGTGGCCTCCGGATTGGGTGCTGCTGGCGCGGCCGGTGTGGCGGTTCCCTTTGTGAGTTCCATGATGCCCGCAGCGGATACCCTGGCGGCGTCAACAACTGAATTTGACTTGTCTACATTGGTATCGGGTCAGCTTGTAGTGATTGCATGGCAAGGAAACCCTGTATTTGTCGTGCACCGAACCGAAGCCATGTTGAAACGTCTTACGAACCATGAACACAAGCTGAAGGATCCGGAATCCCATGCCGATCCCCGTGTACAGGCGGACTGGATGAAAACAAGCGAGCAACGTCTGGTACGATCCATCAAACCGGAATATCTGGTACTAAACGCCGCCTGTACTCACCTTGGTTGTATTCCATTATTCAAGCCTTCGCCCGGGCAGGCGGAATGGGGCGACACAGTCCCTTCCGATTGGCCCGGTGGATGGCATTGCCCATGCCATGGTTCACTTTATGACCTAGCGGGACGTGTCTTTGATGGCTCTCCGGCTCCATTTAATCTTTATACGGTTCCGTACAAATACCTTTCAGATACCAAGATCCTCATTGGTTAAGAAACAGGGAGACATGTTGTGATTGAACGAATGCTGAATTCCCGTTTGGCGCAGTGGCTTGATGAGCGCAGCAAGATTGTACAAATGACGCGGGCACACCTTACGGACTACCCGACGCCGAAAAACCTGAATTATATGTGGAGTTTCGGATCGCTGGCTTTAACTGTTCTTATTCTCCAAATTCTTTCGGGTATCTTTTTATCCATGTTCTACAAACCGAGCGCGGTCGCTACGGTCGGTGGCTATTCCGTCGCTTTTGATTCCGTCGAACGCATTATGCGGGATGTGAATTTTGGCTGGCTGATCCGCTATATACACGCGGTGGGCGCATCGGCCTTTTTCTTTGTGATTTATATGCATTTTGCACGCGGTTTATACTACGGGTCATATAAAAAACCACGTGAGTTGCTGTGGGTGATCGGTGTCATTCTTCTACTGGTTATGCAGGGGTCAGCTTTCTTTGGTTATTTGCTGCCATGGGGGCAAATGTCCTATTGGGGCGCGACTGTGATTACCAACCTGTTTGGTGCCATACCGATCATTGGTGATTCTATATTACAATTATTGCGTGGTGGTTTCGGTGTGGGCGATCCCACTATTAACCGCTTCTTTACACTGCATTTCCTGTTTCCATTGATACTTGCGGCCATTGTTGGAATCCATATCCATTCACTACATGTCGTGCATTCCAATAATCCGGAAGGAATTGACCTCACCCAGAAGGACACCATACCTTTCCATCCTTATTTTACGGTCAAGGATGCCTTTGGCGTGGGAATATTTCTAACCATTTATTCCTATTTCATATTTTTTAATCCTACAGGCTGGGGTTTATTCATTGAGCCGGATAATTTCTCGCCAGCCAATGGATTCCAGACGCCTTCACATATTGCACCGGTTTGGTATCTCACACCCTGGTATTCAATTTTGCGTGCTTTCCCGGATAAACTTATGGGTGTCATGGCCATGGGTTTGTCGCTCGGATTGCTCTTCTTAATTCCGTGGCTGGATCGTTGCAAGGTGCGATCCGCCCGCTACCGGCCCATGTACCGGCAAATGGTGATTCTGTTTTTTATCGCAGTGCTAGTGCTTGGCTACTGTGGACATACTCCACCGAATGAAGTGCTCAAGGTGGTTGGCCGTATTGCTACGGCTGCCT
>QILF01000103.1 GCA_003233235.1 Zetaproteobacteria bacterium | reverse complement strand
GCCAAACATCGGACAGGTATTTGAGAAAGAGTATCGTCAGCACGTAATCCTTATAAATACTCGGATCAACCACACCCCTGAATGTGTCGCATGCACCCCATACGGCTTTATTGATGGCATCCTGACTGATTGGTGAATTCATCCTTATCTCCTTGATTCCAATGATCTATTTAACACCTTGACGGCAAACGCTTTCATTAAATCATGGTGGTTTTCTATCATCTCTTGGATAACCAGCTGCTGTTTTTCCCAGCATTTCACCGCCTTCATAATCTGTTGCTGTTCTTCAATCTTCGGTAATTGTAACGGGATATTTTCCAATACGGCCTTCCTGATGCCTACTACTGCCGACCCCTCTGCGGACATTGCAAAATATTTCTGCGCTGGCTGTTGATTAAGCTGCCATGCAAGAAAACTAGGAATCACTTTTGATGCATCAGGGCGTATTTGAAAAAAATGAGGAGAAAGCGTTGATCTTCCTAAGCACCCCTGAGCAAGAATCGCATAATTATTCCTGCCTCTCGCTGCAAAAACAATATCCCCATCTTTCAACCAAGCCGACGGCTCTTTACCAGGCAAATCAGTACGAATCACATCATCCCAGTGAATGCCTGATTTCGGGTCGGCGTTTCTCATCTGCACAATACAGGCAGAACCATCAGCTTTTTCGGCGATTTTTTCCCGGAATGGGTAGCCAGAAAACAGCGTTGATATATCAATCAATTTACACACCATTGGTGAATAATAATACACCAATAAGATTAATGCAAATTTTCTTCATCAGTTTTTAATATTAAATTTATACACTAACGCCATTAGTGCTCATTCGAGGAGATGGGGTTTATTAACAAGACATGAGAGCCACTTGCAAAAGTCTGGGTGGATGAGTTGCAATCCCGCTTCGAGTGCAATTTTGAGTTGGAATGAGGTGAATGGTGCTTCCATTTGCCGAAACCCCAACTCAAAATCGCGCCGCAGTGGGGACGAAAATCGCCGCTCACGACTTTTGCAAGTGGCTCTTCAGAGCTTCCCTGAAAGCAAGCATAGCCTGCGGGATAAACCATGCTTTGAAATCCAGACTTCATAAGTCAGGGTCTGCAATTCCCCGTCCGCCAAACGGGTACGCAACTGCTGGCGGCATGAAATGATTTGGCCACCCTGATCACGATTGATACTGACCAGCGCAATATTGTTCATACCCGTTATATCCACGTGCTTATCACCTATTTTTTCCTGCGAAGCCAGAAAATGATATTTTTTGACAAGAACATTCTGATCTCCGATTTCAAGACCCGGGTTGGTATTGTGCAGCGGGCTGCTGGTGAACTGAACCACCTTGATATCTCCATGCATGCGCGCTGTGCGTGCAAAGGAGTAATGCACATCACCGGAAAGAAACACCAGTTGTTTCAATTCAGGTACGCTCGAAAGCGATGTTTCAAGTGCTTGATAACCTGCAACCCAAGATTCGTAATCCAGTGCAGCCAGCGAGCCGGAAATCAATTTACTCAACGACAGCGCAATGCCCTGCACGCCTTCGGCAAAGCGGAAGCCCAGTACGGGGGTCGGTGAGATCAGGCAAACCGTTGAGTTGCTTAGCGCCGCTTTCTCAACTTCCAGTGCAAGCCATGTCAGTGCCTCGCTATTCATCAGTTCGGGCGGGCTGTTATGTTTTTTCAGTACCCGACAGGTGCGTGTATCCATTGCAATCACAGCAGGAGACGTGGGTACATCATATCCCCACCGCCCCGGTGAAGAAGACCAGAGCAAGGCATCGAATTCCTCGGCAACATCACCATCGTGCCGTTTCGCATTCAAGTGTTCTTCCAGTTTGTCGATAAAACCATCGCTGAACGCATCGGGGGCATTGCCCCAACCCTGAAAAGCCCAGTAGGCTGCCAATGCGTTCGAAACAACCCGCCGCGTACGCGGACTTCTCTGCACCCGATTCCACCAATCCCTGGATATATTCCAGTCATCGGTCACATCATGATCATCAAAAATCATGTATGTTGAAATATTGGCCAAAAGCCGACGAACATCGGCAAGTGTTTTTGAGAAAACTTTCAGGCCCGCCAGCTCTTTTGCATACCTTTCTTTGTACTGGCTACTCCGCTCATGGCGCGGAACCTGAGCCCAGTCAGGAAACACAGGATTCCCCTTATCACCGCCAAATACAGTGACATACATGCCTGCATATTCACCAAATGTCATCAGATGATTTTTGAGTGTTCCAGATGAAAAACCATCCCATGTGCCGTTCAGATTCCACGCCACTTCCGGACTTCGCCGGTATGGTTCCACCTCATGCACGGGTTTTGCATCATTCGGGATATGGGATATGTACTGATCAGGCAACCTGCGGCGCGGCATCACCTCGTTCCAACCGGTAAGTTGCTTTGCAAGCGGAACAAGATGCCAAAGCATGGGGCCGCCGACATCATCGGCATAAATCTGGTCGCCCGTCAGCAGTAGTGTAGATGGGCGTTTATCTTGATCGGTAATGCTTTCACCGATCAGTCCCGCAGCAGTTGCAAGTTGATCGCGAGATCCCCATTCAGCTTTCACTGCGTCTGCATGCGGTTTACGACAGGAGCCGTGCAGCACATTCTTCAAATCTCCCGGAACGATAAAGCTGGGATAAGATTCACCCGCATAACAAAAGTCCTGATTGTCTTTCAGAAAGCTGCTGCCTTGTGCCAGCAGGTCGTAATAGAGGATTTCCCCTTCGGCAATATCATCCGACCAATTCAACCAGATAATATGCACAAACAGAGCATCGCCCATCTTCGCCGTGCGCTGTTCAACCGTCACTTGCAAGGCTTGCAATGAGCCGACAAGCGATTGAAACAGCTCCCCGGACAAGACCATCTCCTGCTCCGTAGCCACCCAGATCGCAACACGCTTCAATTCTGTACGCCGGACTATCGGCCCTGCCAAAAAAGTTGTCATAAATCCCCCTTCATCATCCTGCCGGTAAGAAAACTAGCAAAACAAAAATCATATGGCGAGGGATCAAATATAACCGAAGCAGCTTCTTTCCAAACACAAGCTCACCCAACACTCCATCTTTCTCATCCAGTTCCACAGCGGTGCTTCTGAGCTTAGCGAAAGCCCCAGAAAAAGGGAGCGTTCAAGGTAAAGTGGCAAGAATGCTATGGCTCAAACCTTTAACGCAAAAATTGCCTGTTTTGTGCGACACTCTCATCAAATCGGAGTTATTCAGCGCCTCCCTAAGAATCGGGAAATTTACAAGCATTCGGCTTGTGCCTATCACGACAAGCAAGCCCGATATGAAATAATGTTCATGGGCGATTCACAGGAAAATCACGCGGCAGGAATATTGTTCACATGTCTGGAGCGAATCATCCTCCCCTCCCCTCCCTTGATTCCTCCAGACTTAAGTTTTTCCTCTTGAGAAACACAACGCGGCCCCGGTTTTCCGGGGCCGTTTCTTTTCGTGGTATGAGGCAAAGCATTCACCAGACAGGAAATTCCAAAATCAGCAATCGGGTGACATATCGCTTCGAATAAACATAATGCGCGGCGAAACACGCAATACACATGGAGCCTGATGGCTCTTTTTTATAAATAACAACAAACAACAATGAGGAACACATGACACCTGACGACCTAAGCATTGATTATGAAGAAGGTGGCATCCTGACCACCAAACAACTGGACAAAACGATTCTCAGCAAGGGTGCGTGGACAACCATTCTATTTCGCTATCAGAATTGGAGCGATGCAGAGCAGGCTTACGGCGAGGATAAATTCACCATCCGCCGCTATCAGAAGCGCAACGGCGAATATACGCCGCGTTCCAAGTTCAATATCACCAACGTCAAACAGGCCAAAATGATCGTTGAAACCCTGAACGGCTGGTTCGACGAGAAATAAAGCGTCACGTGAGCCACTTGCAAAAGTCCGGGTGGATGAGTTGCAATCCCACTTCGAGTGCGATTTTGAGTTGGAGTGAATGGTGGTTCCATTTGCCGAAATTACAACTCAAAATCGCGCCGCAGTGGGGAAGTAAATCGCCGCTCACGACTTTTGCAAGTGGCTCACGTTAAGACCTATAGACCGTTCAACCGCGCTGCCGGTAGACTACTGCTCCTATGACACAGGAAATTCCAGCACAACGCATCTTTATCGCCGACTTGATGGCGCAAAGCGGTGTCGGATTCGGCACCAGCGGTGCGCGCGGGCTGGCTGCGGATATGACGGATCGCGTTTGTTACGCGTACACACTGGCTTTTCTGGCCTATTTAAAACAAGCAAAGCTGCTGCCCGAAGCTCATCGTGTGGCCATTGCCGGAGATTTCCGGCCCAGTACGCCGCGCATTATGGCGGCAGTTGGCATGGCCGTGCGCGATGCGGGGCTTGAACCGGTCAATTGCGGTTTTATCCCGACGCCTGCGGTGGCACTCTACGGGCTGAACAATGGAATTCCGGCGATTATGGTCACCGGCAGCCATATCCCGGATGATCGCAACGGCATCAAATTCTACAAACCGGCGGGCGAAATCCTGAAAAACGACGAACAGGCGATGACGGCACGCGAAGTCAGCCTTCGCAACGATACCTTTCATGCAAATGGCGACAGCGTATCAACGTTTCAACTACCCGATGAAGATAGCACGGCACACAATCAATACATCCGCCGCTACCTTGATTTCTTTCCGGAAAACTGCCTGTATGGCAAACGCATCGGCGTTTATCAGCATTCGACGGTGGCCCGCGATATATTTGCCGAGGTGGTGGAAGGCCTTGGCGCGAAAGTGCTCTGCCTTGGCCGCTCGCAAACATTTATCCCGGTCGATACCGAGGCGATTCGTGCGGAAGACGTGGCCCTGGCCAGAAAATGGGCCGGGGAACACCATCTCGACTGCATCATTTCAGCCGATGGTGACGGTGACCGGCCACTGATCAGCGATGAACATGGAAAATGGCTGCGTGGCGACATCGCAGGCATCTTGTGCGCGCATTTTCTGGGCGCGGATGCCATCGCCACACCGGTAAGCTGCAACAGTGCGGTAGAAAAATGCGGCTGGTTTAATACGGTAATACGCACCCGCATCGGTTCACCCTACGTCATCGAAGCCATGCAGCAGGCTGCGCGTACCGGGAAAGAAAATATCATCGGCTACGAAGCCAACGGCGGCTTTCTGACCGCAAATCATATCGAACAAAACGGTCGCAGACTTTGCGCATTGCCGACACGCGATGCGCTAATTGTTCCGTTAACAATTTTACTGCTCGCCGCACAAAAAAATATTTCTATTTCAAGCCTTTGCACAACATTACCGCAGCGATTCACCGCCAGTGACCGAATCAAAGATTTCCCCAGCGAACTGAGTCGCCACCATCTCAACACGCTCAACAGCGGCGATGCGGGAAAAGATAAAACCGCCGCCGAAGCACTGCTCGGCGAAGCCTTTGGAACGGTAATCGCCATTGATGCGACCGATGGCATTCGCATCACCTTCGCCTCAGCGGAAATCGTTCATTTGCGCCCTTCCGGAAATGCGCCGGAGCTGCGTTGCTACAACGAAGCCGACAGCGAAGCGCGCGCTCTTGAAATGAACGCCACGTGCCTTGCGCTGCTCAACCGTTGGCGGACAAACCCTCTTCAATGACCCCTTACACACTCATCGACAGCACCCGTGCGCCCGGCAATGGCGAAACATTACGCCTTTATCAGCACGGCGATGAATGGTCGATTCGTGTCGATAAACTGGGCGAACTGATGAACAGCCGGGCACATAATTCAGAGGATATTTTGGCCGAATTGGCCTGTATACCAAGCTCTGAACAGGAAAACACGCATTTTTTGGTCGGTGGTCTGGGCATGGGTTTCACACTGGCTGCAGCACTTTCGCACGCCTCGCCTTCCGCGAAAATCATGGTGGCCGAACTTGTGCCTGCAGTGGTGCGCTGGAATCGTCAATATATGGGGGCGCTGGCCGGATTTCCGCTTGATGATAAACGCGTTTGCGTAATCGAGAAAGATGTCGGCAAAGTGATGCACGAACATGAAAACTGCTTCGATGCCATCATGCTGGACGTGGACAACGGTCCGGACGGCTTTACGCGCGAAGATAACGATGCACTTTACGGCATGCGCGGCCTGAATAACGCCTACGACGCGCTCAAACCCGGCGGCGTGCTAACCGTCTGGTCGGCGGCTCCGGACAGGATGTTTACGCAGCGCATGATGAAGGTTGGTTTTGATGTCGAAGAGCGACGTGTACGTGCTGTGGCTTCGCAGCGCAATAACCGCCACACCATCTGGATTGCCGTTCGTCCGGGCGGCTAATCCGCAAAAGCCGCGATGATTCGGTATAACATCCGCTCCGCATCGCAATAATCAATCGCTACAGATGCATAGCCACCACCCAGCGCTACAATTAAACTCGGAAAACCCCGCGCACCGATTTTTCGGGCCGATTCACACTCGCGCAACAACGCCTGCTGCGTTTCTTTTGCCTGTAAGTCGGCTGCAAAACGGTACGTATCAAGTCCAATATCACCAGCCAGAGCAATCAGCACCTCTGCATCCGAGGGATTCTTTGCCTGCAAATAATAGGCCTGCTGAATCGCTAAAATCATTGCTTCCGCGTACATTTCCCCCTGCGCCCCGGCGGCAATCACGGCGCGACAGGCCGGATAAGTGGAGCGTCGCGGCTTGCATGTCGTCCAGAAATCGAAATTAAACCGCGTTCCGGGAACCCGCTGCTGAATCGTTTCCCAATGCCTGCGGATTGTCGTTTGCACGTGCTGCGGCATCGGTGCATCGCTATCCGGAGCCAAACCGCCAAGAAGACGTATAACATTGATTTCATTGGATAAAGATTCCTGTACCCGCGTCCAGACGGGTCGAAAAGCCCAGCACCAACTGCACATCGGGTCGTGTACATAATACAACGTGTTCATCACGGACAGCGTAAGCCTCAAATCCATCCGTATCCAGCTTTCCATATTTCAATCTTTCAACCCCGGCGCATTTATGCCGATAAGTATAAATATGAACGTCGATGATATATCCCGGATTATGCGCGCCCCCAACGAAACGGCGATGTTTCGGGATTTGCTGCTGGATGCGCAACGCGATGCACATATCCATTTGCCACATGAGCTGGAAGGCCACCTTGTTTTTCTGCTATTACGCTTTCTGCGCGGAGGCAAATGCCTGAGCGGGGCCGTCGCTTTGCACTATCTCGAAGCAGCCGATAAACGCGGCAGTGCCCGGATTGATGCCTTGAGCGATACCGGCGATGCCTGTCTGTTGCTGGCTGGCATGTTTCCCGAACAAGCCAGGAAACGCATGGTTAACGCCGGTTATTTCGCACAAATAGGTCGCGGCTGCTATCATCTTCTGACCACAAAACTCTTACCTGCCAACGCCGAACTTTATCACCAACTGTGTGATGGTTTCGGGGAAATGCTCGGCGTTTTGCGCACCCTGCACCACTACAATCAAACGCAAGCGGATAACGCCATGCTTGATGCCTATGAATTATGGCAACATGGCAACTGCCCGACAGCATTTACAGAGCTTTGCGAAGTCAACGGCGGCATTCCGGTCCGGGGCGAACAGCAGCAACACATCCTGTAAATCTTGCTATCTGGATTGTGAACATCAGTATCGCAGCATGTTACGCATCACGTTTGTCTGCCTGCTACTGCTCAGTGCCTGCGGCGAATCGGTGCAACCCGAAAAGGTTGCCTCGCCTGAACAGCAAGCCTATCAACAAAATGCCACCGATGCTGTCGGTGTCGCCGAAGGCGACCGGAAAGTCTCGCCGTTCGGAAAACCGGCACACTAGGAGCCGGTTCCACTCATTTCCGCCGAAAAAGGCTACGCAATGCAAACAACAATTCACCCGACAACATAAATATGGCACGCCCGATTTGCTGCATGCGTTTGCCCAGAAACCCACCCGATACAGACGGATCGCCATCAACTTGTTGTCGCACCTCGGCACGCGGCCAAAGGGTCTCCTTCCAGAAAATCATGCGATGGCGAAAATCAGGTTGCATGCGCGCGAATACCCGCTCGGCAAGAAACGGTATCTGCTCATGATACATAAAACGCGTAAATAGCTGCCGTTCCCGCCAACCCATATCCGGTCTCAATGCTTCGAGTACGGACTGCGGAACATCGCCCCCGAGATGTGCCTCGGCATAGCTGAGTGCATAAAAACAAGGACGCTTTAATTTTAACCGGTGCATTCCCGCCAGTACATCATCCCATTCCTGATTACCACTCACCCGCCTTGCCAGCAGGGCAATATCCCACAACCAGATAAATCGCTCGAAAGAATGTTTCATGGCATGGAAACACAGGTAGGGAAGCGTCACCTCCGCGTTAACCAGTAGCGCCACTTGCCCTGAAATTTTCCCCGGTACAGAAGCGGCAAAAAAATCAGCCGCACGCAACGGCGTTAACAAAGCCCACGCCGCTATACGTTCAATGCCCAGCGGCTCGCTATGCATATCCAACATTACCTGACCGCGTACAAAAAGCAGCGCATGGCGCTCAACCTGCCGAAACCCGGCTTCCGCCAGCATTTCAGACACACGATTGACATCATTTTCTCTGATGAGCAGGTCAATATCTGTCTGTGGCCGCAAGATTGACGGCTGATACACCGCTTCAGCAACAGCCTGCCCGCGCAACATCACTACGTCGATTTCATGCATCGAAAATATGTTAAGCACCTCGGCAGAGGCGGCTCTAAGCATCAATGTATGCGCCGTCTGTTCACGAAGAAGCGCCGTCACGCACAATCGATTAGACCCCTTAACTATTGATTCTATATGTTTATTCTCGTGATTTTGTAATGCATGCCAGACACAGGCTCCAATCCCTTCAGCCCACGCCTGTCGCCAAAACGCCTCATCGAACACGCATGTTGCGTCCACCGCTATTCCACATAGGATGCGTGCGTATTGAGTTCGCGTAGCTGCTGTTGTAGATTTGTGTTTCTGTCGCATTGTGGCCGATTATTATCGTATAAGATGGATGAATCCATCGAGGATTTACAAATATGCTGAAAAATGAGTTAAAAAACGCCCCGTCAAGCACTGAGCAAACCGATGATTCGGCCTTGCTTGCCCGCCGTCGCCTATTGAAACTCGGCGCCTATGTCCCGCCTGCTATCATCGGCATGGCTGTACTCGGTTCCATGCCCGGTTCGGCATTTGCAAGCGGTAATTCAGATGATTCAGATGATTCAGATGATTCACATGGCTCACATGGCTCACATGGCTCAAATGGTACTGTCGGATCCTGCATGCCTTCCGCCTGCCAGCCTTGTGTTGATGAAGATGAAGGTGAAGATGACGATAAGCGTGATGAAGATGAGGGTGAAGGCGGAGACAAGCATAAGGGCGGAAGTAAACATGAGGGTGAGGGTGAGGATAAACATAAGCGTAAAAAACACCGCCGCAAACGTAAGTCAAAGAGTGACCACAAGCAATGCCTGAAAGCCAAAGAGAAGAAGAAAAGACGCGGTGAACATGAAGGTAAGCGCAGCTCGCATGACGATAGAAATAAATCGCATTCTTCGGACATGTCGGGAAGCAAACGCGAAAAGAGCGCCTGGCCGTTCTTTTAGTCCTGTCACGATGCAACCGTGGCAAGTCCACCCGCTGCTGTCAAACACAGTAAGTTTGTGACCTTATTTGCCGATCACATCATCAAAATATGCTCCAAACAGCCGATCAGGCATGGAGGACGGGCCTTTAGCCCTAAGCCTACCCGATGGCAGCACCCTTCTTTATCAAAAATTCGCTGACAGTATCCGCTTGTCCATCCCGGATTCCGGCCAGCAACTAAATTTAAACGGCACGCTGGCACACCGTATTTCCAGCTTTCTTAGCAACCGGGATTCAGTTGAATTCCCCTCCCTCGGGCCACTGACCCGCCAGCACCCGTGGCTACTTGAATTGAAAGACGCGCGCCCTGCTCCGTCGCCCTCGGAACTACTTCTCGGCAGTGGACTGGGCATGCTGTTTGTCGAACTGACGGACCGTTGCAACGAACGTTGCATCCATTGTTATGCCGAGTCCGCACCTGAATGCTCAGCACGTTTGAGCCGGGAAGAAATACACCGCGTACTGGAGCAAGCGCGCTGTCTCGGCCAGCCGACCGTGCAATTCACCGGTGGCGACCCGTTACTGCATCCAGACCTTCTTTTTGCCGTACAAACCGCGCGCAAACTTGATTATAACGCTATAGAAATCTATACCAACGGGCTGGCACTAAGTGAATCACTGCTTGAAAAATTACGCCCGTTGCAACCGCGTTTTGCGCTTTCCGTTTATGCCCATGATGCAGCCATCCATGACCGCATCACGCAAACACCCGGCAGCTTAAAACGCACACTGCGTGCCATACGTCGCATTCAGGATGCGAATTTGAAATTACGCGTCGGTATTATTCTGATGACAGAAAACAGAGCTTTGCAAGATGCCACCAGCGATTTTCTTGAGCGGGAAATGCATTTGGATGCAGCGCAAATCGGTTTCGATATTGTGCGCTCTACAGGACGCGGCACATTCATGCAGGATATTCAACTGAATACCGCATCGCACAAACGATTTATTCACCGCGCCGACACATCTGATCACGTGAAGGCAAATAACGAACATACAGAAAAAAGAAACCGTCGGGGAAAACTGTGCGTCAGCGCCAGCGGTGATATTTTTCCGTGTATTTTTTCACGACGCACCCGGCTCGGAAACATTCGGGAGCAGACGCTTGCCGACATCATCAAGGCTTTGGACGCGCGTGAAAAAACCACACCATCAGCGCAACGCTGGCTTCAATGCCAACAACAATTAAGTTGTAGCGATTGTCAGGCAATTGCTTATCTGCTTGGCGATTCCTGTAGAAGTAAATCGACCCGACTAGGAGAAATACGTGGCACTACCTGAATTCCCCGAAAAAGTTGAGAATGTAAGCGGTGAGGAATTGGAAGGACTTGATGAAGTCGTTTATGTACGCCCTGAAGACGGCGCCTGCTTTTCACTGAACATCACTGCCGCCGCTGTTCTCGAATTATGCAACGGCAAACGTAATAACGCTGATATTTCTCACGAAATTGAAGCGGCATTGCCAACCGACAGCGCACAGACAGCCACTGATGTGGAAACCATCATCGGCAATTTTGTCGAATACGGCCTTGTTTATGCCGATGATTCCAACGACAACTGAAGAAACTGGCACATCATCCGCATGCGACTGAAAATCGCGCATCTTGATGTGGAAATCAACTGCTCGGCTGCTGATTGTCGTGCCGGTATTGAAGCGCTAACCCAACTCTTTCCGCATTCTTCCCGCAAAAAAACCGATCTGTCATTCCACATTGCGGCGGATAACGATAATATTTCCTTGCACTGTGATGAGCAAACGCTATGGAAAAGTTGCGACGCGGGCGAAGTGGTTGCCGCATTCGAATGGGCTTTTTACAACCGTACCATTGATGCGCTTTACCCTGAATTTCTGTCCTTGCACGCCAGTACGGTGGCAAAAAATGGTGTCTGCATCACCTGTGCCGGAAAATCAGGCAGCGGAAAATCCAGCCTGTGTACCGTTGCTCTGCTACGCGGTGCACACTATTACACCGATGAATACACGCTGCTTGATGCACAGGGATACATCACCGCATTTCCCCGCCCGCTGCAGTGGGGCGACACAAAACATCCGGCATTTTCCCGGCAGGAGATGGATGATTCCGGATTGTTTTCGCATGGCAGTTATAGTTTTACCGACCATCAGGGCGCGCATATCGAATCGTTGCTCTGGCATCCCGAACGCATCGCAAATAGCGCCAGCCAATTATCACTGCTGCTGCTGCCGCGTTTTGATGCCACTGCCGACGGCACACATATCCAAGATGTAGCACGCAGTCAGGCGCTTCTCGAAATCGCATCGGAAATGCATCACAAGCTACCCGCGCAACAGCGTATTCGTGACTTAAACCGTCGAATCCCTAAAAAAATACGCTGTCTGCGAGTCGTTTTTTCTAATGTGCATCAGGCATGGGACGCTCTTCTACGGGATAGGACACTAGACTTAGGGTAATCGTAGCGAGCCGGTGGGGGAACGAGTCAAAAACAGCATGCTTTTGAGGCGCTGATCAATTCATGAATTTGCTGTTGCATTCATAATGCACCAACTCGGCGTTTCAAATCCGTTCTTCGCGGCAATTGTGATGCCGCCAGTAACCCGCACAACGCCACCCCGGCGCAAACGGCAAAAGCACTTGAAAAATCAGCCACGCCACCATTACGCGTAGCAATCCAACCGCAACCCATAATACCCAGCGCCGTCCCCAAACCAAAACCGGAGGCGGAATACCAAGCCTGCGCGCTGGCGCGGCGGTGCGACGGAGCCAAACGTTGTACCCAAGTCACGGCATTGATATGGAAGGCGGCAAAACTTGCGGCATGCAATAATTGCAATAAAATCAACCAGATAAGCCCCGTTGTCAACGCTAGGCCCAACCAGCGCAATGCCGCCAACAACAAACAGCAGGACAACATCCATGCCGGAGAAGCTTCCGCCACCGGGCGCGAAAAACGCCACATCAGCACAATTTCGGCCAACACCCCCAATACCCAGAATCCGCCGACCTGCCAGCCTGCATAGCCGCTTTGCAGCAAATAAAGGCTGAAAAAACCGTAATAAGCGCCGTGTGATGCCTGCATCAGAAAACCGACCAGCAATAACCATCCGAAAGCACGCCCCGCGTTTCCGTCTATTTTGCCGCTATTCCCAATCACCACGGAACGTTCCGGAAAACCACGCGCCGAACATGCCGCAACCAACATCAACCCGGCCAGCCAATAGGGAAAATTCGCCGCATCGCTACCCACCAGCCATACACCACCAAGCAACGATGCAGCGACAAATCCAATCGAACCCCATACACGCAAACGCCCGTAATCAATCAATGCCGCTTCAGAAACTGCGACCGACAAACCGTCAGTCAGCGGTAATACCGCCGCCCACAAGCTTCCGAATGCCAATACCGCCAGCGCCAACATCCAATTCGAAGCCGCCCAGGGAAATACAAAAGCCAGCAGTGCGGCAGCCAGCAAAGCAAACAGAATAAAACGCCCCGGTTCACGATTGCGATCCAATGCATGTCCGGCAAACGGCGGAGCCAACACCTTGGCGACGGAGAGCAAACCGGTGAACATGCCGATAGCAGCCACATCCAGTCCGCGCCCGGCCAGATAAACGGGGAAAAACGGCAGCACAATCCCCATTGCGGCAAAATATGCAGCGTAGAACAGACGGATATGATGTAAGGAAGATGCCGAAACCATAACCAGCATCCTATCTGCTTCCCCTTTGCAAACCACTACGCAAACCACCACGCAAACCACCCCTTGCAGAGCCGCCCCAATTTGCCGACAGTTGCAGAATGCAACGCACATTCATTTCCTTTCTGACCATCCTCCTGTCGGCGCTGGCTTTCTCCGGCTGCGACATGAATCCGACCGGACTGCAACTGGAAAATGGCTGGCAGGCAAGATCAGTTGCCGTCTGGCGTAATGCACGACCGGACATGCTGGCCCTTTCTCCGAATGGCAAATGGCTTTATGTCAGTTGCGAAACAACGGCGGGCATTAACACGCCGAGTCTGGCGACGATTAATCTGGAAACCGGCCACAAACATTTTCTTATCTCCGGATTGATGCGCGCCGATGCGCTTAAATTCGCCCCCGACGGCAGCCTGTGGATTGGCGAGGAGTTTCCCGAAGGGCTCATCTGGCGTGTTGCCGATGTCGATAAACTTCCTGAAGAACAAATCGTCAATCGTCCCACGTTAACCACCAGCCACAATGCCATCGCCGCCTACCCGCCAGCCGGACGTTTTGCGCACGAAGGCATCGCGTTCTCAACCGATCAACGCTTCGCCTATCTCGCCGATGAAGAGCAACGCGGCGCTATCTACCGCCTCGAACTGCATTCCCGCCGTTTCGATGTGCTGGACAGTACGTTTCACTGGCGACAGGTAGGTGACCCGGCGCAGGCGCGTGCCGCTGCGCAGCAATTGGGAGCAGCCTATTTTAATCGTATTGAAGATATGGAAAGCCTGCCCGATGGTCGCATTATTATGGCCGAAACCGGAACTGGCCGCGTACTGGTGCTTCACGATCATGGCGATAAAGCTGAAATCGACACATTCATGCAGGATGCTGAAATTGCCCATCCGGACAACCTGGCCTGGGATAACAAACGCAAACTTCTGTGGATTACCGACGACTCCGAACCCTCCGCATTGTGGACATGGGACGGTCTCAGAACAACCCGTATCGCGGTGCATCGCCACGCCGAAATCACCGGCGTTTTACCTGTTGGTGACGACATCTATATCAATCTGCAAGGTAGAAAAGACGGCCCTGAACTGACCGTAAAGCTATACACCCGATAATTTTCTCCCACACGCTAAGGAAGCACTGAACAAACCATGATGCGTGATGCTGCATGTAAAATGAATGATTTCTGTGTTAAAAATTTGAGCACCACAGGTATTTCCTCCGGTCACCATAGCGGTGCTATGGATTGCAATCTTTGCCTTGAGCTCGCGCATTTTTCATTGCAATAGCATCGAACCAGCTTTACCCAGAATTAATCAGCACCTCCCTTACTGGCACTATTCATGCTTGCTAAATCTTAAAGTTTTAACGCCGGGATGATTCCTGCCGATAAACATAGATGCACCACAGAATAACATAAAGGAAAATGAGACAGCTAACGATGGACCGTGAATCAAGCCTTACATTAATCCGCATGGTGGATGACCTGCCCTCGCTACCGGATCGCTATGCGCGTATTCGTGAAGTCATTGATAATCCACAATCCGATGCCATTGATCTGGCGCACATCGTCGGCACCGATCAGGCCACTGCGACCATGGTCATGAAATCGGCCAATTCACCGGCGCACAACCCGATGGGTAAGAGCATCACCTCCCTGCCCATCGCTATTGCCCGCCTCGGAACCCGGGAAACAGCACAAATCGCCATGGCCATGTCGCTCATGTACGGCTTCGCTTTTCCCGCCGGTATGGTGCACATCCGTGCATTCTGGACACATGCCTTCGCCGTAGCGATGCTCAGCAAACAACTCGCGGCACTGCTCGACTACGATCAGGACACACATTTCACCATTGGTCTACTGCACGATATTGGCCGTGCCGCGCTTGGCATCCGCGTGGATATGGATTATTTCGAAAGTGCTTTAACACAATTACACGGCGAACAACTCATCGCTGCCGAGCAGACTGCATTCGGCATCGACCACGCCGAAGCAGGAAAAGAAATTCTAAAGCTTTGGAGTTTTCCACCCCTGATATACGAAACGGTAGGCGCACATCACAGCAAAAATGCCCCCGCCATCACTGCCCGCATCGTGCAGCTGGCCGATGAAGAAGCGCATCGGTCAATTCCTTACAGCGCCAACATCGATTTGGTTGAAAAACAATTGCAGGAAAACATGGATCGTCCACGCCTGCTGCTCGAAGAAGTCGGCCTTATTGCCAAACAGGGAACGAACACAACGTCAGCGATGTAACGTTCAGTAAACCGGATCGTTTCAATCACCGGTTTCAATCGCCGGTTTCAATCATCGAACAGCCCAAGCTTATTCAACAGCGCCTCTGCACGCGCCTCAACCTCATCAGGCATATCAATCGGACGCCCCCACTCGCGTGTCGTCTCACCTTCCCATTTGTTGGTGGCATCAATGCCTACTTTAGAGCCGAGGCCGGAAATCGGCGATGCAAAATCGAGATAATCAATCGGTGTACGCTCGGCAAAGGTGAAATCGCGCGCCGGATCGCAGCGCGTCGAAATCGCCCAAATCACTTCCTTCCAGTCCCGGCAATCAATATCGTCATCGACGACAATAATAAATTTGGTGTACATAAACTGCCGCAAATACGACCAGATGCCAAACATCACCCGCTTGGCATGCCCGGTGTAGGCTTTTTTGATGGAAACGACTGCAACACGGTAGGAACATCCTTCCATCGGCAGGTAAAAATCAACAATCTCCGGAAATTGTTTGCGTAGAATCGGCACAAACACCTCATTGAAAGCCAGACCGAGTACCGCAGGTTCATCCGGTGGTTTACCGGTATAAGTCGAATGGTAAATGGCATCGCGCCGCATGCTCATGCGCTCAACAGTAAAGACCGGAAAACGATCCACCTCATTGTAGTAGCCGGTGTGATCGCCAAACGGCCCTTCTTCGGCATATTCATCAAGCGACACATAACCTTCGAGTACAATCTCAGCCGATGCAGGCACTTCAAGCGGCACGCTCAAGCCTTCGCAAACGACAGTTTTCTTGCCGCGCAATAAACCTGCGAACTGATATTCGGACAAGCTGTCGGGAATCGGCGTTACCGCCGCCAGAATCGTCGCAGGGTCCGCACCAATCACCACGGCACAAGGGAATTTCTTTTCACCCGCAGATTGTGCCTCGCGATGATCCTGCGCCCCGCCACGATGTTTCAACCAGCGCATAATCAGCTTGTTTTTAGCGATGAGCTGCTGCCGGTAAATACCCAGATTATGCCGTTCTTTATTCGGCCCTTTGGTCACCACCAAACCCCAGGTAATCAGTGGTGCTGCATCATCCGGCCAGCAGGTCTGGATGGGCAGACGATTCAAATCAACCTCGTCGCCACTCAGCGACACCTCTTGCCACGGTGCGCTTTTCACTTTTTTCGGGGTCATGTGCAGCACTTTTTTATACATCGGCAGTTTGTTCCAGGCATCCTTCACGCCTTTCGGCGGTTCCGGCTCCTTCAACGCGGCCAGCAGCTCGCCAATATCGCGCAAACCATCTACCGATTCCAAACCCATGCCGAGTGCAATTCGCTCTGCTGTACCGAACAGATTGGCAAGCAGCGGCATAGCATGGCCTTTTACATTTTCGAACAACAGCGCCGGCCCGCCCGCTTGCAGTACGCGCCGTGAAATTGCCGTTATTTCAAGATCTGCGGAAACCTCCGCCTTGATTCGTTTCAACCAGCCGCGCTTCTCCAAATCCGCGATAAAAACGCGCATGTCGGCATAACTCAAGCCGGTTTGCCATCCTCAATATCAAAAATCGTATCCAATTTGGCCAATTCAAAGATGTCGCGCACATTTTCACTCAAACCGGAAAGCACAAATCGCCGACCCTCGCCGGCACGACTCCATTGCAACCCCTCGACCAGCGTCGCCAAACCTGCCGAATCAATAAACCTGACACCAATCAAGTCAATATGAACCTCCCGGCACGTTTCATTAAGTAGCGGTTTGATGCGCTGTCGCAAAGCGACTGCCGTTTGAATATTCACCACACCGTCCAATTTCAACCGCGTGGCATTGCCATCTTGTTTTACTTCATCAATTTCAAGATTCATCGTCCTCACCCTCGTTTAGATATTTAATCAGATGCCAGCGATTACCGTCAGGCAACGGCTCATGCTCGATTTTATCCATCACCGCACATATTAGCTGCAAACCCAAACCGCCGGGCGACAGTTCGGAATTCAGACACGGATTACTGGTGCACAGCGCCGATGCATCGGCTATCGGTTTGGCATAATCGCGCAATTCAAAGCTAAGAATATCGTTTTCACAGGCCGCACGCATATCCACCTGACCTTCAAGGCCGTGATAACCGTGTTGCGCAATATTGGCGAAAAGTTCATCCACTGCCAACACCATGCGATTGGTCTGTTTGTCAGAAAGAGAAGCACGCTGGCCCATAACCTCGACCATGGAACAAAGCACATCCACGCAATCGCAGGAGCTGTTTAAAGTACAACTGATCTGATTTTCAGAGCTGCCCATGTGGCTATTCCACGCGTGCCATGCGCCGATTGCAAGAGCCGACTGGAAAAAGCGCTCTTCCCGCCGCCAATTTAACAATGCTAATTCTTCTCCATAGAGCCACTTGCAAAAGTCTGGGTGGATGAGTTGCAATCCCGCTTCGAGTGCGATTTTGAGTTGGAATGAGATGAATGGTGGTTCCATTTGCCGAAATTCCAGCTTGGAATCCAGCTTGAATTCCAACTTGAAATCACGCCGGCGCGGGGACGAAAATCGCCGCTCGCAACTTTTGCAAGCGGCTCCATAGCATATGAAATATCGTCAACACGTTGCATCAGCGACTGTTTTTTTTGCGCATCAGGCTCCAGTTTTGCGGCAAGTTGCAAAGCCTGTTTCATCAATCGCGGTGCGCCAATTTTGTGCAGCAGCACAAGCGCGCTTTTTGTCTGTCTGGCAGCCACAACAGCATCAGTAGCCATTGCCAGACCGGCAAGACCAAGGTGCGCACGCGCCGCGTACAACAACCCCGCCCGGTCTTTTCCAGAAAGCACCAGAACCCGTTCAAAAGCCTGTTCAGAAACGATCGTTAAATCGTATTCAGCCGCCAGTTGTCCTGCCGCCAGTTGCACATCAACAGGAAACGTCTTATCCACCGCCATCAACCCGTCCATGTCCTGCACATCGTCATCCAGAAGAGCCAACGCCAAACGCGCACGCATCACATTCACCGCATCGCCAGCGGCCTCAGCCACTGCCATCGCCTTTTGGTAAGCATGCCGCGCACCATCTTTATCGTTTTCCGTGTTTTTATCATTTTCTGTAGCACGGGCACGGCCCAGATTGTACCAGCTCAACGCCACCCAGTGCGCATTATCAGCCAGCGTCGCCGCTTTTATCGCCTCGCCAAAAAAACTGCTTGCACGTACCGGATGCTGTTGCCCCAACATGACAACCCCGGAACGATTCAAGCGTCTGGCCTTCTCAATATGAGGGTTATTCACCTGAACACCTTGCGATACATGATGTCCGGCGCAACCGGTCAGTAGTATCATCATGGCAACCATGGCATGGAAAACGGGTTTCATGGTACAGAAACCAGTGCGGGCGGAGCCACCGATGCGCTGCCCGTCGGCAACCCCTGCTTATGCCCTCCGATAAGCCATGATTCGCGCATTGCACTGGCCAAACGATGCATTTCCTGCACCGCATTACGCGATTCTACAGCCAAACCGGGAAGCTCGGGGGTGACCTGCTGCATATCATCGGCGATAACACTTAGTGAGCGTGTCAGTGTATCCAATCGCTCAATCAGCAAACGGCTACGCGCCAACGTCGCAGGCCCCTGTCGCCCCAGTTCGCCGGTCAATGGCTCAATATTCTTTAGCACCTGCGCCGTTTGTTGCAGCGAACGGGCAAGATGTTCACCCGCCTTGTTGTCCGCCAGTTGTCGGGACAATTTCTCGAACTGCATCGCTGCGCCCGACACACGCGTCACCGCATGTTGCACTGCACCCTGATTCACACCTGTAGTCGCCTTGCGAATATTGGCCGTGAGCAGACGAATATCACCGTTCGGATCGTTCAACCAGCGGGCGGCCTGCGCCAATTCACCGAGCAAAACATCCGCATTGGCCACCGCCGGACGCATATCCATCAGCAACTGTTCCAACGTTGCCTGCTCACGAAAATCCAGCTGCGCTCCGTCACCCAGCACCGCTCTATGCACATCTCCGGCGGATAATTCCACTGTTTCCTGACCAAGCAGCCCCGGCTTGACCAATTGCACAACGCCTCCCTGATGCAACATACCGCGATAACGGTCCAGCAAACGCAATGATACGCGCACATCACCTTGTGGTTGCAATTCGATATTGCCGACTCGCCCGACAGTAAAACCCTGAAACTTAACTGACTGACCGACAAAAAATGCCACCGCCGATGGCGGCTGCACATAAAGTGTGAATTTACGCGCAAAAACATCGGCACGTACACTGGCCAGCAACAACAACACAACAACCGCCCCGATTCCAATCATCACAAACCAACCGACCTGCCGCCGCATGCGGGCCATGCTTTCATTGATCGACCCACCCTCATTCATCGTCATATCACATCCTCCGCTCCGGCCAATTCAAGGCTATGGCTAAAATCCAAGCCCATCACATCCTGTGCAGTGCAGGACAAATACAGCACCCCGACACCCAAGCGTTGCAACGCCTCGCCAAACAACAAACGAAAGCGGTCCAGACGATGCGCCTGCATACCCGCATGCACATCCTGTACGACGATGATGTCCGGCTGCATCAACATGATGCGGCCAAGGGAAATAAGTGCATGCACATAACTTGAACGTTCGCCTGCCTGCTCATCCAACATACCGGAGATTTCCAGCCAATCCGCGAGTTCCGGTAATGCTGTTTGCGCACGCGCCATATCTTCTCGGCTGGCACGATAAAGAAACGGCAACAGTATATTTTCGCGCAAAGAAAGATTAGCCAACGCGCCACGCTGGTGCAGCAGGCAGGCAACACGCCACGAAAACATTTCATCGCTTGCATGCACCGTCGTCTGCGCCGTTTCAAAAAAAACACCACCCGCCGAATGATCAACGCCTTCGCCATGCATCGCCTGCAACCATGCATGTTGATAGGAACGCGGCATCACCATCCGGCACATCTCGCCGCGCAGCACCGAACCAGCGGGAATATCAACATCAAGCAGGCGCATTGCATTCCAGCGCAATCGGGTCATAAAAAGCTCCGCAACACAGCAATAAGCACATCAACACATACAATCAACATCAGCGCCCACAACACACCTCGTGTCGTACAGACCGGTATCAAATTCGGATTGCAACGGGCGCGACAACCCTGAAATAATAACATCGAACAGCTTAGCAACGGGTAAATCACCGCCTTGGCTGCCAGCAGCAACAGCCCGTCCAGCGATGCGCCGCTACGAACATCCAGCAGAAAGCGGGTGAATGTCATCTGGTCGGTCCAGGCCAGCATCAAGCCACCCAGCCAGACTGAACCGGCAGCAAACAATATGGTCAGAATCAGGCCGGACATTGCAAATGCAAGCAAACGCGGCAGAAAAAGGTATTCAAACACACTTATGCCCATGCTACGCAACAACATATCCTCGCCCCGCACATGCATATTTCCGATTTCAGTCACCACCGCCACACCGGAACGGACAAGCAGGAATATACTGATCAGAAGCGGTGTCATCTCCTGCACAAGCAACGCATTCACCAGCGTGCCAATCAGCGATGTGTCGTGCAATTGACGGGCAAACGGCACAACACTGTACACGGCAGTGGCACCAGCCAGTGCCACCATCATCAGCACCCACGGCAAACTCTCAATGCCGGTAAAATAAAGCTGCCGGATAAACACATACATAACAGCCGGACGTTTCAGCCAAGAAAAACTCAGGAATTTTCGTATAATGTCCGCGATAAAACCTTGAAAATCAGCTATCCCCTTAAGCGAATGCAATGTCGCATCACCAACGCGTTCCGCGCGCGCAGGCCATCCCGGTGTTTTTTCAAATACATATTGCATGCGCCGATTCTAGGTAGCAGATACACAATGTGTTGTTACGCAAGTCACAAAACGCCAAAAGCCCGCGCGCGGATGTCTTGCACCCCTCCACCCCCTTGGGTAGCGTCGCGTTGTTTGTAAAAATTGGTTTTGTAGTCATTTTCTAAAGAGGTTTTTCATGCTCGAAAGTATGCGTAATCAAGCTCAATCGTGGATTGCCAAGGTCATCCTTGGCGGCGTTGCCCTCTCCTTTGTTTTATGGGGTGTTGGCGATTATTTCAGTAGTTCCGGCGGTCAGGCCGTAGCTGAACTGGATGGAACGCCAATAAGCAACAGCGAATTTTACCTTGCCTACGAGCGGCAGATGAATAACTACCGTTCACTGCTCGGCAAGCAATTCTCAAAAAAAGCCGTCGAGGCCCTCGGCCTGAAACAGCAGACCATACAAACGATTATCAACCGGCACTTGATACAAAGCGAAGCGCAGGATATGGGTCTGGTTGCACCGAAAGACGTGTTGCTGGCGACAGTACGTAGCGATCCTGCTTTTCAGTCAGCGGGCAACTTCGATACCCAGCGTTATCAGGTACTGACCCGTAACATGGGTTTCCGCACGCCAACCGACTATGAAGCAAGCCTGCGCATGGATCTGATTGCCAATGCCATACAGCAGGCACTATTACAAAGCGCAACCGTAAGCGATGCCGAAGTTCGGGCAAGCTATGCCCGTGAATACGAGCAACGCGAACTCGAAGCACTGGTTGTCGAGCCGTCAGCCATGCGGAAAAACATCAAAATAAGTGATACACAGGCACGTGATTATTTTGCCGCACATGAAAACGCCTACCGTTCGCCGCTGCGCCTGAGCATGAACGTCGTCATCATCGACCCGCAGAAACTGGCTGGTGATATTGCTATTGACGATGCCGATATTGAAGCGGCTTATGCGGAAAATAAGGATCGTTATCTGCAAGCCGAAACCCGCCGTGCACGCCATATTCTGATTAAACTCAGCGAGAATGCCGATGCGGCAGCAAACAAAGCCGCACACGCCAAAATTGAAAAAATACTGAAACAGCTTAAATCCGGTGCATCGTTCGCCAAACTCGCCAAGCGTTTCTCCGACGATAAAGTTACTGCCAAAAATGGTGGCGATCTCGGCTACCTGCCGCGCGGAGCCACTGTTCCGGCATTCGATAGCGCGCTGTTTTCGCTGAGCAAAGGCGAGCTTAGCGATGTTATCCAAACACAATTCGGCTTGCACATCCTGAAGCTGGAAGACATCAAAGCCGAACATTTGAAACCACTGGCCGAGGTGCGCGATGCCTTGCGCAAACAGCTCGCACTGAACAAAGCTGATGAAGAGGCCTACCGTTTGTCGCAAGATCTTGATGATGCACTGGGGCGTGAAGACAATCTCAAAGCCGCCGCCGACAGCATCAATTTGAAAATCAAACATTTCGATTCGATAAGTATTGCCGAAGCTCGCGCCTATCCGATATTCTCCAATGGCGGCTTCCGCAGCAGCGTTTTCACTAAACAACCCGGCGATACAATAGACGTTAACGAGCAAGGTAAAGGCCGTTTTGTCGCTATTGAAGTCCTGGCACGCGATGCACCGGCCAACCTGCCTTTCGAAAAAGTAACCCAACAGGTTTACGACGATGCATTACAGGCTGCGGCGCGTACGAAAGCGAAAACGCTGGCTGAACAACTACTCACACAGGCATCAAGCAGCAAACTATCGGTACTCGGCCAGCAACATGGCCTGCCACTTTACCTTTCCAAACCGGTGCGCAGCAACGGCAGCGGTGATCGCAATGCCGATTGGCTAACACGGGAAGGCCTACAAGCGGCTTTCGATTTGCCAGAGGATGCAGTTGTCGGTCATGTGCTGAACGTTGCCAAAGGCTTTGCCATCATCAAGGTCAAACATATTCTCAAAGCTGATGCAGACCTGTTTGATAAACAGAAGAAAGCCATTCGCAGCCGCTTGCTCAAGGCTGATGGTGCAGTGCGTTTTGCCCGTTGGATGGCCGATGCGCGCAGTCATCATGAGATTCAGATTCATGATAAGGTGTTGGAGCGTTTTTAATGTTTCCGTCTTGTCAGGTGGAAAAAGACCGGATGGGGAAAACCGGGCATGAAAAAACCGGTCGAAAAACGACCGGTTTATTGTCTGGTGGAGCCAGGCGGGATCGAACCGCCGACCTCTTGCATGCCATGCAAGCGCTCTCCCAGCTGAGCTATGGCCCCGTGTTTGCACAGCGTTTTTTTCATACAAACGGTTTTTACACAAGCAAACCTCGCCGCAGAATAAGCATCGCCTTGGCGAGGCCGCGCATTGAGCCATAGCCGCAAGCCGCTGTCAATACGGATTTAAACCATGTCGTCTGCCCTTCGCCTTTTTCGCCGCACCCTGTCTGCCGACTGCCTGACGCCACCGGCAGTGTTCGCGCGATTGGCCCATCGCGGCGACTGTTTTCTATTTGAATCCGCCGAAGGTGGTGAACATTGGGGGCGCTACAGCATTCTGGCGATTAGCCCGGCTTGCCGCGCAGTGGCCAAAGGTGCATCCACTCACTTGGCCCATCGTGATGGTCGGGATGAAATTTTTTCTGGACATATTCTGGAATGGTTACGTCAGGAAGTCCTCGCGCAACCACCGCTGGATGCCGATGATTTACCCTTTACCGGTGGTGCAGTCGGCTATTTCGGTTATCAACTGGTGTCGCACTTCGAAAATATCCCCGACGATCTTCCCGACCCTGTCGGCACGGCGGAATCGGCATTTCTGCTTGTTGACCGCTTCATGGTATTCGACAGCCTGCGCGGTACACTCATTTGCTGTGTACGACTGCCTGAAAATAAAGCTGATGAAGCTGAAAATGCTCTGGATCGCATGCAGCAAAGCCTTTACGAAGGCGAAATGCCGCATGCCATGCAACTCGATGCCATGGATGCGGCTGCCGTACGCCCCGAAGCACAAACCACGCAAGCGGATTTCGAGGCGGCAGTGGTTCAGGCCAAGGAATACATTCTCGCCGGTGATGTTTTTCAGGTCGTTCTGTCGCAGCGCTTTTCCAAGCCGCTGACTTGTACACCGTTCGATATTTATCGTGCCGTGCGTTATATTAATCCATCGCCGTATCTTTTTTATCTGCATATCGGCGATACGGTTCTGGTCGGCTCCTCACCGGAAATTCTGGTGCGCAAAGACGGCAACAAAGCCACAGTCCGCCCGATTGCCGGAACCCGCCCGCGCGGCAGAACGAGCGCAGAAGATGCAGCACTCGGCGAAGAGCTTCTGCACGATGCCAAGGAACTGGCTGAGCACGTCATGCTCGTCGATTTGGGTCGCAACGATTTGGGTCGCGTGTGCAAATACGGCAGCATAAAACTCACCGAATCCATGATTATCGAACGTTATTCGCATGTGATGCATATTGTTTCACAGGTGGAAGGCGAGTTGAATCCCGCTGCCGATGCCATTGATTTACTGGCCGCCACATTCCCGGCAGGAACGGTTTCCGGCGCACCCAAGGTGCGTGCGATGCAGATTATTCATGAACTGGAACCGGTCGCACGCGGCCCGTATGCCGGCTGCGTCGGCTATTTAAGTTACGGCGGCGAACGCATGGATACCGCTATCGCTATCCGTACCGCTGTTATTCACGATGGCAAAGTACATATTCAAGCTGGTGCAGGCATTGTCGCCGATTCCGATCCCGAACGCGAACACATTGAATGCGTCAATAAGGCCACGGCCATGTTCCGTGCCGTCGCACTGGCGGAAGCACAAACCACGAATCAGCAAAGCGGAGAACAAAGCACATGATGCTGGTCATCGACAACTATGATTCGTTTACCTTCAATCTGGTGCAGTACCTCGGCGAGCTGGGTGAGTCTCCCGAGGTGCATCGCAACGATAAAATAAGCACCGATGACATTGCCGCGATGAGCCCGTCGCATATTCTGATTTCCCCCGGCCCTTGCACACCGAACGAAGCGGGTATTTCAGTTGAAACCATTCGCCGCTTTTCCGGCAGCATTCCGATTTTAGGCGTTTGTCTCGGCCATCAGTCCATTGCCGAAGCTTTTGGCGGCAGCGTTGTTCGCGCGCCACGATTGATGCACGGTAAAACCAGTGTGATTGAGCATGACGGCAGCGGAGTGTTCGCAAATATTCCCTCTCCATTTACCGCCACCCGCTACCATTCGCTGATTGTCGAAGCACCGCTGCCCGATGTTTTGCGCAAAACTGCATGGACTGCCGAAGGTGAATTGATGGGTCTGACGCACGTGGCGCACCCGACATTCGGCGTGCAGTTTCATCCCGAATCAATTCTTACCGAACACGGCCATGCACTGCTCAGAAACTTTCTGGCGTTTAGCCTATGAATATTTCACCGCAAAGTACGCAAAGTTTCACGAAGGGAAAAACATTATATACAGCTATGTTCGCCGCCAAAATATACCCCATGGAACCTACAATAGCTCAACCCCGAAAAACCTTCTCCCTAATCGCTCTTGGCCTTTACTTTGCGAAACTTTGCGTACTTTGCGGTAATATCTTTTGGCAATCGGAGATAACATGAGTGATATCGTCCAATCTTTGCGGCTGATTCAATCCGGTATTGCCATCACCGCTGCCGATGCGGAGGATGTTTTCGCAAAAATCATGCGCGGTGAAGTCACACCTGCACAAATCGGTGCGCTGCTGATGGGACTTTCGATACGCGGCGAAACAGCAGATATCATTGCCGGTGCGGCGCGCGCGATGCGTAGTGCCGCCACCCGCATCGCACCACAATCGACCGGCCTTCTCGACACCTGTGGAACCGGCGGTGACGGCGCTTCTACCTTCAACATTTCGACGACCGTGGCACTGGTGGTTGCCGCCTGCGGCGTACCGGTCGCCAAACACGGAAATCGTGCTATTTCTTCCAAATCAGGCAGTGCCGACGTGCTCGAAGCACTCGGTGTACGACTGGATATTACACCGGAACAAGTGGCGCGTTGCATTGACGAAACCGGCATTGGTTTCCTTTTTGCGCCCGGTCATCACCCGGCCATGAAACACGCCGCAGGCCCGCGCCGCGAACTGGGTATGCGCAGTATTTTCAACCTGCTCGGACCGTTGACCAATCCGGCAGGTGCTGAATTTCAGGTGCTCGGCGTTTACGCCCGCGACAAACTGGAACTGGTTGCAGACGCACTGCAACAGCTTGGTATCCGCCGCGCACTGGTCGTTCACGGACGTGACGGACTGGATGAAATTACCAGCACCGGCATAACA
The DNA here is from genome assembly GCA_003233235.1 of Zetaproteobacteria bacterium. Lineage (GTDB taxonomy): Bacteria > Pseudomonadota > Zetaproteobacteria > Mariprofundales > Mariprofundaceae > UBA1543. The sequence continues at coordinate 4,395 of QILF01000103.1, read as the reverse complement.
GATGCTGTTTGGGTCGAGCAGAATGCACCGTTGCGCGCATTCGAAATTGATCCGGCTGCCTTCGGGATGCCGTATGCCGAAGGCGGGGATTTAGCTGGCGGCAATGCCGAAGAAAATGCAGAAATTCTCCGTAATATTCTTTCCGGAAAACAAGGCGCACCGCGCGATATTGTACTGCTTAATGCAGCCGCTTCTTTATGGGTTGGCGGACGTTGCGACGGCATCGCTGGCGGCCTGCGCATAGCTGCGGAAGCGATTGATTCCGGCAAGGTTAGTGACACGCTGAATAAGTTGATTCGCTTTACACAGACACAATATGAATGATTCACCGCAGAGTACGCAGAGTTAAAGCAGCTAAGTCAGGGCGTTCTTGATGCAGCTTTTCGAGTTCACTCGACCCTTGGACCAGGTTTGCTTGAATCGGCTTACGAACAATGCCTTGCCTATGAACTTGGCAAACGTAATATTCACTCGGACAGGCAGGTACAACTGCCCGTTGTTTATGACGGAGTAAAAATCGATGCAGGCTACCGAATTGATTTGCTTATTGAGAATCGACTGATTGTAGAGATCAAAGCCGTTGAGCACTTGCTGCCGATTCATCAGGCGCAACTGCTCACTTATCTGAAATTAGCCAATAAACGGGTTGGTTTACTGATAAATTTTAATGTCCAGTCGTTAAAAAATGGCATCAAACGCATGGTTTACAAATTGTAAGAACCTTCGGATCACGTTTGCTTTTTTACTCTGTGAAACTCTGCGTACTCTGCGGTAAAACAACGCCAAGCCGAGGTAAAGAACATGAGTTCGATTCTTAGGGAAATCGCCGCTTATAAACGGCAATGGGTAGCACAGTGCAAAACACAGGTTTCCGAAGAGGCATTGCTGCAACGCGCCAAAGCATATACGCCGCGTGATTTCACTGCGGCTCTGCAAAAGCGCATCACCATGCAGGAAAATGCTGTCATTGCCGAAATAAAAAAGGCGTCGCCATCCAAAGGGCTCATCCGTAAGGATTTCGACCCGGTCAGTATTGCCGAATCTTATTTAAATGGCGGCGCGACATGCCTTTCGGTACTGACTGACGAAAAATATTTCCAGGGTTCGGATCGTTTTCTGGAAAACATCCGCAGTGCAATCAAGCTTCCGATTCTGCGTAAAGATTTTATGCTCGATACGTATCAGGTGACAGAGGCACGCGCGCTCGGTGCGGATGCAATTCTTGTCATTCTAGCCATGGTAGACGACATACTGGCTGCCGAGCTGACTGTAGCAGCCAGAGAACAGGGGCTTTCCATACTACCCGAAGTACATAACCGGGCGGAGCTGGAACGGGCGCTTAAACTCAATACACAACTTATCGGCATCAACAACCGCAATCTGCATAGTTTTGCAACAAGCTTGCAGACCACAACAGATCTGCTTTTGCATGTCCCCGAAGACAAAACCGTCATCACTGAATCCGGCATTCATACAGCGGATGATGTTCGCTACATGAATGACGCAGGTATTCACGGTTTTCTAATCGGCGAATCGCTCATGCGCCAGCCCGATCCGGGCACGGCGTTAATCAATCTATCGGGCAGTTAATCTGCGAGAATTATCTGCGAAAATCAGGGGGTTCCAGTTGGCAGCGGTTCATCTGTACCACCTACCTGCTGGCCAATCCGCTCTTCGACCGCCGAAAATAATTCTCCGGCCACCTTACGCTTAAGCCTCTTATTCACCCAATGTCGATTGCTAAACTGCTGTCCCAATGTGCGAATTTGCAACTGGGTTTTGCCATCTTTCATACGAAACACACGCACAATAAACCGGTAACGCGTATGCACCGGCCCTGCGCCGAACACATTCATCGCCGCACCGACATAAACATTCATATTATTAGAATCAGCCCGAATCCATGCTGTGGTAATCGTACCGCTGGGTGAATCCACACTATCCACAGGAAAATTGGTCGCTGTCATGGCGTCAATGACGGCTGAAAATACAACCGCAGGCGATTGATCATAGATACGCTCATCAAGACTCACAGCCTTGCCGGCAATCGCCTTCTTTTCTTCAGGAGAAATTTTCACCTCACCCTGTGCTGCGTCGATAGCCACTTGATCCGGCATCGGCACTTCAATCTGCTTACGTAATTCCGGCGGCACATTCAGCGGCGCCCGCCCGCCAGCGGTACGCGGATTATCATTACTGCCACGGGCATAATCCGGTTTGCTATCGTCCGACGACCAGAACATCTGAGGCATACTGAGACCCTGACAACCTGCCATCAACAAAATAGGTATAAAAGAAAGGAGCCGGGGGAATCGTTGCATGCGCGGCATTCCAGCGGTTTGTCCGGCAAAGGTCAATAGGAAGCTATCTTTCACATATCATGACTTCGATCCGACACACCGATAAACATTAATTTTTTGCATACACAAAAAAAGAGGGAGAGCCGAAGCTCTCCCTCTTTATCTCATCCAAAGGATGTGCAATCCCGAAGGAACGCGGTTTACATCAAGGTCAACCAATCAAGCGTTGTCGTCTTGACGTTTACTGCAGCAGTCGTGCCTGTCGTGGTTCTGACATTCGCATAGCTCAGAGAAATAATGCTGTTCTGATAGAGCGAATAGCCGGTACCCAGTCTTAATGTCTGGACATTAACACTATTCGCAGTGTTCACGGAATCCTTGGTCTTGCGATAGCCGTAGCCGAGACCAACGGTGATACCTGAAATAGGCTCAGCGGTAGCACGAACGGAATAAGCATCAAAAGTCTTCGCCGCATCCAGAACCTGACCAATGCCCAATGCATCTGCAGCAGTACCGATAGGAGCAGTCACACCAGCATCCTGAGCGCCTAACAGGTTACCATTAGCCGTACCCTTGGCATGTGCCCAGTCAGCATAAAGACCTACAGCCATATCGCCTGTTTCACCCTGCATCTGGAAATCAACAAACTGCAGCTTCATGTCACTGCCTGTAACACCGCTAACGGTACCTGCACCACCATTGGCATTTGATCCGCTCTTAGCAGCTTTACCTGCAACAAGGCCTAAACCGATAACGGTATCAAAACCACCGACATCAAGCGTTGCGACAACACGTACCAACTTGCCCAGCTTGGTGCCGACATTAACAGTACCCTGCGTTGCACTTGCGGCAGCAGTTCCTGCAGTTTTCTCAGCCCAACCAGCGCCGCCACCGGGAGCAATCAAAGCAACCTGAATATAACCCAGATCGTTACCAATCCATGCACCAATCTGAGACATGGAGTTGGTGAAACCGGAGTTGTTAACAGCAGACACAGCGCCTACATCACCGACAGCACCTGAATGCTGACCGAACACGCTGGAAACTTCCAACACGGATGAACCACCAAAGCTGTCACTCGCATAACCGAAACCAACCTTGAAACCGCCCATGTCAAAACTGTTCAGGAGCTGGAAGTTGTTAAAACCGGTACCGGTATCACCAGCGCCGCCGCCAAACTCAACAAAAGCACCCGTGTTTGTACCCACACGACCTGCAACGAGGAAGTTGGCATCTGCAGGAATACTATAAGATGTGACACCCGCATCAGTAGCTGAACCACCGCTGACGTGCTCTACATTCATACGCACGACCATGGATGCATTCAAAGAAACAGGAATAGACAAACCGTCATCTTCAACGAGACCCTCATCACCGACATCGGTGAAAGAACCCATCTTGAAAGCACGGCCAAAAGGAGAAAGGGCCGGGATTTCCTGGAAATGGCAGCTCAAGCAAGCTGCGCCGGTCTGGCGTGCAAACGCCGGAATTGCTTCAGCACTCGTCGGGGCCAGCGCCATGCTGGAAACCGCAACGAGGCCAAAAGCAGCAGCAGAAAAAATCATTTTTTTCATGTGTGTTATATCCTCTTTATAATATATTTGTCCGCGCCCTTTGCTTTAAACTAATATAAACGCGGGGCTTGGACTTATTGTTGTCTCCCCTCCGATGTCGTTTTTCGCTGGTATTGCATTAACAGCTATTAACAGCATTAACACGCAAAAAAACCGCAAAAAGACGATTCCTTCCGGGAGGACTGGCGAACTATGGGAGCCACCCCGATGCGGGTCAACATGATACAGCCTCAGTGTGTCAATTTGTCACACTCGTTAAACAGCATTGTGAGAATTAGCGTGTTATCCGTATCCCTACCCTATATATATTACGTTAGAGCCACTTGCGAAAGCCTGGGTAGCTCATTAATCGGCATTAAGATACAAATCAGCGGCTGAAGGCATCAGCCGATACACGATGAAATTAATCAGCACGGCCATTCATGAATAGTTCAGAGCCACTTGCAAAAGTCTGGGTGGATGAGTTGCAATCCCACTTCGAGTGCGATTTTGAGTTGGAATGAGGTGAATGGTGGTTCCAT
>QILF01000136.1 GCA_003233235.1 Zetaproteobacteria bacterium | reverse complement strand
CGCGATTTTGAGTTGTAATTTCGGCAAATGGAACCACCATTCACCTCATTCCAACTCAAAATCGCACTCGAAGTGGGATTGCAACTCATCCCCCCAGACTTTTGCAAGTGGCTCAGAAGCAGTGTTTGAGAATTTACAGTTCATACTGAGTTGTCGTGTTTAATATTAACTGGAACCACATCACGCTTATCTTCCTGCTGCGCTTAAATTTTAGCAATCCAATCAGCATGCAGCGCGCTGCGTCCGTGCACCACATCGAAATAAAGTTTCTGCAATTGGGCGGTCACAGGTCCGCGCGTACCTGAACCGATAGCACGTCCATCCACCTCGCGAATCGGCGTTACCTCAGCCGCCGTGCCGGTAAAAAACGCCTCATCGGCGACATAAACCTCGTCACGGGTGATGCGTTTGACGACCACCTTATACCCAGCCTCTTCAGCCAGTTGGGTAACCGTTGCACGTGTGATTCCATCCAATGCACTGGTTAAATCCGGTGTGTAAATCACACCGTCGCGCACCAGAAAGATATTTTCTCCTGAGCCTTCAGCCACGAAACCATCAACATCGAGAAACAATGCCTCGTCGTAGCCGTCGCGCAGTGCTTCGGAAAGGCCGAGCATCGAATTGATATACTGACCGTTAGCCTTGGCTTTACACATGGCGATATTCACATGATGCCGCGTGTAGGAGGAGGTGCGAATGCGTATGCCGTTATTGATGCCATCCTCACCGAGGTAAGCGCCCCATTCCCACGCGGCGACAATCAGGTGTGTTTTTAGATTATCGGCGCGCAATCCCATACCCTCGGAGCCGTAAAACGCCATCGGGCGCAAATAGGCCGACTTCAAGCCATTCTCACGCACTACAGATCGCTGTGCCTCGTTCAACTCATCTTTGCTGAACGGCATATCCATATTCATAATATGTGCCGAACGAAATAGCCGGTCAGTGTGTGCCTGCAGACGGAAGATTGCTGTGCCGCCATCGGCGGCGTAGGCGCGCACACCCTCAAAAACGCCCATGCCGTAATGCAGGGTGTGCGTCAATACATGCACCTTGGCTTCGCGCCACGGTACCATTTTACCATCAAACCAGATCAGGCCGTCGCGGTCGGCAAAGTTCGGCGTCATGTTAACTTCTCCTTGGCTATCATTCGGGAAGCTCGAATATAAAACAATTCCACCCATGCGCAAAGCGCGACTTCCCGAAGCAGTCGTAATTGTCGGGCACAAGGCGTCCCGGTTACGTTTAAACTGTTGACCAACTTCCCCGGCAATGCTTCAATGGTGATATGTTGAACAAAGATATGAATCAGGCTTTTGCTGAGCGTCAGGAGAAGTTGAGCGCAGCTCTGGCCGAGATCCGCAGGAAGATGGAAGGCCTGATGGCCGAAAATCAGCGGTTGCGCGAAGTTGTCCGGCTTGCGGAAAGTGAATTACGCAAACGTCGCGATCAAGTCGAACAAATGGAGAATGAAATCCACGGTCTGGATGATAATCGCAACGAATCCCGCGCCCGGGTGGAACATGTCATGGAGCAAATTGATACATTATTGGAGCAGGCGGAGAAAACACCATCATGAGTGAAGCCGTTGAAATTAATCTGATGGGGCGCACCTTTTCCGTACGCAGCAACGATGAACCCGAGCAGGTTCGCGCTGCGGCAATGCTGGTGCAGGAACGCGTGGATGAATTAAAAAAACTGGGCGCTGTCGTTGCTTCGGATCGCTTGCTTGCACTGGTGGCGTTGAATCTGGCAGGTGAATTATTAAAAGGGGAAGCCAGCCGCGTGCAGGACATCGACGGCTTGCTTTCTGGACTGGATACAGTAGTGTCACAAGCACAGGGTTTAGCAGAAGCGCCCCTGCGTTGAGCGTAAGGCTTATTCTTGCCCGAGCCGATAATTGCTGACAGGGAGCCTTGCTATTCTGATTGTGTGCGACCCGCTTGCCGGGTTACCTGATGTCAGAATGCAGCGCCCACTTCGATCCGAAGGGTTCGGCAAAATTTCGCCACAACGTCAACGCGGGGGTGCCCTTGCCTTTCACCGTTTCTGGCCGTTCTTTCTGCCAACGTCAGCAAATTCTTACTTTGAACCACAGATTTAATGAATAACAAAAACATGTATCGTCGGCAGGCATTAGCACGCCGACAAGCCATGCCCGCCGAGCTGAGGCAGCATGCATCCGATAAAATCGCACACCAGTTGAATGCATATTTGCTGCACATGCCGGATATGCAGCAAGCTCCAAAGCTCATTTACCGCTCGCTGGAAGATGAAGTCGATACTGCGAAACTTTTCAAGTCATTCATCAGACCTGAGGCTCCGGAAATCTATGCCCCGGTCACCCATGCCGTCCATCATATGACTTGGCAGCGCGTCTCTGCTGACACAAACTGGCAGCGTGGCAGGTTCGGAGTATGGGAACCTTGTGATGGTGACACATGGTCTGCACAGGATGGCGCAGCTGTGATTCTTTGTCCGCTCGTCGGTTTTGACCGTAAGGGTAATCGCATCGGTTTCGGCAAGGGCTGTTTTGACCGCTGGCTTGCCGACCACAAAGACCATATCCTGTTCAAAATCGGCTTGGCGTTTAGTTGTCAGGAATGCCCGGCGATTCCAGTCGAGGCGCACGATATTGCGCTGGATATTATTATTACCGAGAATGAGGTTATTACATGCCGGAACAACTGAATATCCTGGCCATCGGCGATATCATCGGTCGTGCCGGGCGGCGTGCACTGCAATTGCATCTGCCACAACTTATTGATAAACATGACATTGATTTTGTTGTTGCCAACGGTGAAAATCTGGCCGCAGGTTTCGGGCTGACCGAGGATACGGCAAATGAAATGTTCGACATCGGCGTGGATGTGCTGACCAACGGTAATCATTGCTGGGATCAGCGCCAGATTATGCCGGTCATGGACGAGGATGAGCGTTATATCCGGCCTGCCAACTTCACAATCAATGCTCCCGGACGCGGTTGGACGATACGCGAAACAGCCAGTGGTCAGCGAATCGCTGTCGTTAATCTTATCGGTCAGGTGTTTATGGGGACGTGGGATTGCCCGTTTACCGAAGCCGCTGCCATTATGCGCGAAATCCCCGACGACGTTGCCGCCGTCATTGTCGATATGCATGCCGAAGCGAGCAGTGAAAAAATGGGCATGGGTTGGCATCTGGATGGACAGGCTTCGTTTGTTTACGGTACGCATACGCATGTGCCGACTTGCGATGAAACTGTTTTGCCGAAAGGCTGCGCCTACCAGACCGATCTTGGCATGACCGGTTGCTATCAGTCGATTATTGGCATGCAGGTGGAAGGTGCATTAAAACGCATGATTGACCGCTTACCACAGCGATTCCAAGCCGTTGAACGCGGTGCAACTATCTACGCCACACTGGTTCGCGTGAATGCACAGACGCGCCGCGCATCGCACATCGAACGCATCCGTATTCTGCCTGATTAAACCTTCCTTAAATCGCCGCTCACGACTTTTGCAAGTGGCTCCCAGTAGCCGGATATTATCAACCTACTGACGACGGTGCATCGGGATGCTCGGCAAAGGTTTTCAGCTTCTTGGCACGCGAAGGGTGCTTTAACTTACGCAATGCTTTGGCCTCAATCTGACGAATGCGTTCGCGCGTAACACCGAACTGCTTGCCCACTTCTTCCAGCGTATGATCAGTGTTCATGCCGATGCCAAAACGCATGCGCAACACCTTCTGCTCGCGTTCGGTCAATTGCTCTAAGACTTCCAGTGTCGCTTCGGCAAGTGCGGAATTGACCGCGCCATCAAGCGGGTTTTCGGCATTTTCATCCTCGACAAAATCCTTCAATTGGGAATCTTCTTCATCGCCAATCGGTGTTTCCAGCGAGACCGGTTCCTTGGCAACTTCCAGAATTTGCCGAACTTTCTCTTCAGGTAACTCCAGATGTTCAGCGAGTTCTTCCGGCGTTGGTTCGCGACCGATTTCCTGTGCAATCTGACGCGACACGCGCATCATTTTATTGATTGTCTCAATCATGTGCACCGGAATACGAATCGTACGTGCCTGATCGGCAATGGAACGGGTGATGGCCTGGCGAATCCACCACGTTGCGTAGGTTGAGAATTTATAGCCGCGTCGCCACTCGAATTTATCAACTGCTTTCATCAGACCAATATTGCCTTCCTGAATCAAATCAAGAAAACCGAGCCCGCGATTGGTGTATTTTTTGGCAATGGAAATCACCAGACGCAAATTCGCCTCAATCATTTCACGCTTGGCCTGTCTGGCTTTGGCTTCGCCCATTGTTAGGCGTCGCGCTACCTGCTTGAGCTCCTCGACATGCAGCTCGACGTCTTGTTCAACGCGTTTGATACGCCGCTGATTTTCCCTGATTTTCCCGGCCAGTTCTTCCAGCGGTTCTGCCCAAGGCTCTCCGGCATGTGTTTCCAATACCGTATCAACCCAGCGTTCGTCGTTGGTCATGCGGGTAAATGTCTCAATGAACAGCTTGCGTGGCATCTTTGCCTTCAGGGCCAGATCACGAATCGTACGTTCGTATTTGCGTACCCGCTCCACGGCATTCTTAAAACGCTGCACCAGCATATCAATCTGACGACTGGAGAATGGAATGCTGACCAGTTCTGCAAGCATATCCTCCAGAACCGCACGCATCCTCAAGAGGGTTTCTGTATCGTCTGGATTGGCATCGAAACGCTTCTTCAACTGCGCATATTTGTCGTGCAACTTACCCGCCATAACAAAGTGGGTGATTGCCTCTTCAAGCTGTTCTTCGCGGGTAATAATTTTTTCCTGCATCGGCGTGCCGTCGGGCGTTGCCGTACGCGCTTTAATCGCCTCATCCAGTTTGGCCGGATCTATTTCTACAGCTTCCTTACCGTCATCCAAATCATCCTCGGATGACTTATTAAGACGCGATTCATATTCGGCAATGGCAGCCGCATTCACCACCTTGTCATCCACATCAAGGATATGTCGAAGATTGGCATCTTCCTCGCCGACCAATTCACCAATCAGCATGATTTCGCGGAACGTGGCCGGACACAGACAAATCGCTTCCAGCACCTGTCTGCGACCCTCTTCGATGCGCCGGGCAATCTCAATCTCGCCTTCGCGGGTGAGCAACTCAACCGTACCCATCTCACGCAAATACATGCGCACCGGATCATCAATACGAATCACCGTTCCCAGTGTGGTGGTATCCGCTCTCAGCGCTGAATCTTCTTTGCGCAGTTTATCCTTGCGCATGCCATACTCACTGTTCGGCGCTCGCTCGGGATCAACAACATCAACACCCATTTCGGTGAATAGATTGATAATCTTTTCCACCTGATCCGGACTTACCAGACCTTCGGGAAGCTGTTTATTTAGATCATCATAGGTGATGTAACCTTCGGCTTTACCGCGAGCCATCAACTCACCCATATTTTGCAAACGTATCTGCTCTTTATCCGCCATTAATGACCAACCTTCTCTAATTTTTGTCTAATCTCATCCCACTGAATCCGGCAACGTTCCGTTTCTTCAAGCGAACCTGCCTTTTTCATCAGTCGGTGAAAGAATCGCTCCTGCATCAACAAGAGCAGTTTCTCGTATTCTTCATCAGATATGTCTGATTGACTGACCCACAGAGGGATACGTTCTTCCTGTGGAAATTCAAGCAATAACGATTGCACAATGCCGTTACCTGCGGCAGCTAATTCTAAAACGCGCGTGTATATCAAATTTAACCCGTCGTCGTCAAGAAGAAATTTATTTTTTTCACTCAGCAGCTTGCCAATACGCGTCGCTTTTTGCAGCAATGCAGCGATAAATTTTTCCTGATTGGGTATTGATGGCGAAATCGAACTGATTTTCGGGCGCGGTTTTTTATCGACAGCCGCCTGCGATTTAAGTGTCAATCCCGTATCGTTTTCCGCCTCCTGCCGCCAAGCCTGTTTGAGATAATCATCTTTCATGACAGCCAGCATCGCATCGGCTTTTTTGGCCATGCGTGCACGTCCTTCCGGCCCGCTTCCGGCTAAAAACTTGAGGCCATCAAGCCATGTTTTCAGCACCGGTTTAGCCTCGTTCTCGATGCGCCGTACAAATGCATCCGCACCTTCAGTTTGCACCAGGCTATCCGGATCTTCGCCATCGGGAAGATACAAAAAACGCGGTCCGTGTTCGGCATCAAGCACGGGAAGCATTCGTTCCAAGGCTCGCCACGCTGCCTGCCGACCGGCGCGATCACCGTCAAAACAAAATACCGGTGCATCATCAAGACGCAGAATCTCGCGCAACTGGCGTTCACTGATTGCTGTTCCCAACGGCGCTAATCCAACCGGTAAACCATGCGCTGCCAGTCCCAGCACATCCATATAACCCTCTACCACCAAAAGTAATTTTCGTTTGCGGATTTCGTCGCGGTGTTCGGAAAAACCGTACAGCAGGTCTGATTTGTGAAAAAAAGACGTTTCCGGCGAATTCAGATATTTCGGTTCGCCCTGATCAAGAATTCGTCCGCCAAAACCGACCACCTGACCACGCCGGTCACGAATCGGAAACATTACCCGAGCACGAAAACGATCGGCATAACCGCGATCACCTTTAAACATCATGCCCACTGCTTCGAGCTGCGCCAGCGAATGCTCATCATTGCCGATACTGCGCGATAGAAAACCATAACCGGGAGGCGCAAAACCGAGCCGATAACGACGAATCAATTCATCCGGCAGCTTACGGCGATGAAAATATTCCAGTCCCTCGGACCCTTCGTTGGATGCAAGCACGCGCGAAAACTGATTCGCCACTTTCTCCAGCAGGACAAGCGCCTGCTTGCGTCTGGCTTGTTCATCGGCATCCGGCGCAGCACTTTCCGGCACTTCCATGCCTGCTTTTTCAGCCAGATATTCAACCGATTCCGGAAAAGAATAGCCGTCGTGCTCCATGAGAAACTGGAACGAGCCGCCACCTTTACCGCAACCGAAACAGTAATATAGCTGTTTATCGGCGGAGACTGAAAAAGACGGTGATTTTTCGTGATGAAAGGGGCACAAGCCCATGAAATTCGAGCCGGATTTCTTCAGTTGTACATGGCGTGAAATCAGCTCTACGATGTCGGTGCGCGATAGCACTTCATCAAGAAAAGAGGGTGGAAAATGTGCCATAGGCTATTTTGTAGCCGTTACCGCGCCATCCTGCAAGCAAGCGAATGGATTCAACCGGCCAACCGTGCTTTTACCATGGCCGAAACCAGCCCCATATCCGCACGCCCCTGCGTCCGGCTACGCATGGCAGTCATCACCTGGCCCATATCTTTGATGCTGGAAGCACCTGTTTCCTGCAACGCCTGCTCCAGCATGTCCGATACTTCTGATTCACTTAACGGTTCGGGAAGATAGGCGGTATAAATCTCCACTTCACGCAATTCACCAGCCTGCAAGTCCGCACGCCCCACCTCGGCATATTTTTCCGCAGCTTCGCGGCGCTGTTTCACCTGCTTGCCGATCACGGCCAGAACCTCTTGCTCATCCAAATCGCGGCGCAGTTCAATTTGCCTGTCTTTGAGTGCTGATTTAAGCATACGGATAGCCGAAAGTGCAACCTTGTCACCAGATCGCATGGCATTTTTCATGTCTTCGGTAATGCGCTTTTCCAACATGGATAACCTCCCGGAAAGTCTGTTATGCAGCAAAAAAATGCCGGACGAATTCGCCCGGCATTTCTTAAATACGCGTAAGCTTAATAGTCACGCGCTTCGCGACGGCGGATGCGGCGTAAGCGTTTCATTAAACGTTTGCGGGCAGCAGCCTCTTTGTGCTTTCTGGCAATCGAGGGTTTTTCATAAGCCTCGCGTCGACGGCATTCACTGATAACACCAGCACGTTCCACCTGTTTGCGGAAGCGTTTAAGCGCAACATCGAATCCATCATCAGAATCAACTTTGATTCCCGGCATGTAAAACATCACCCCCTTTCTCTTTACTTGCACATGCGTCAGCTTACGGCTGAAACGTATATGCCATATATGAAGGGCGGCGGATTATCACCATGAATGGCAAGAAGTCAAATAAAACCGGCAAGAATCAAGCCGGGACGAAAGCGGAATCCAGCCCCGGACTGCTGAAAACAACCGGCACTATCGGCGCTTGGACGCTTATTTCGCGCTTGCTCGGCTTTGTGCGCGATATTTTGCTGGCGCGCGTGCTGGGCGCAGGCATCCTTGCCGATGCTTTTTTTGTGGCGCTTAAATTACCCAATTTTTTCCGTCGCATGTTTGCCGAGGGTACGCTAACCGTCGCGCTGGTTCCTGTTCTGGCAGCCGAGCGCAAACAGGGCGAAGCAGCGGCACACGATTTTCTCAATGCACTGGCCGGATTGCTGCTGGCCGGATTGTTGATTTTCACCGTCCTCGGTATGCTGGGCATGCCGTTGTTGTTGTATATCTTTGCCCCCGGTTTTCATGATGAACCGGAACGCTGGCAGCAAACGCTGCTTTTAGCGCGTTGGATGTTTCCGTATATGGCAATGATTTCACTGGCTGCGATGTCGTGGGCGATTCTTAACTGCTACCGCCGTTTTGCCATTGCCGCTGCCAGTCCGGCGCTGCTTAATATTTCGCTGATATTTGCCGCTATCGTATTGGCCCCGTCATTCACCAATCCGGGCTTGGCGCTGGCCTGCGGTGTGCTGCTTGGCGGTGCATTACAATTGGGTATCCAGTTTCCGGCACTCAAGCGCATCGGCTGGACACCACGTCCAATCTGGCGCGTGGCGCATCCGGCTGTAAAACGCACGCTGAAATTGTTCGGGCCGGCGGTTATCGGTGTTGCTGCAGTACAGATTAACATCCTTGTCGGTACGATTCTCGCCACATTGTTGCCGGTTGGCGCGGTATCCTACCTTTATTACTCTGATCGCATCGTACAACTGCCGCTGGCGCTTTTTGGCATTGCTATGGGTACGGCGCTTCTACCTGCTCTTTCCGAACATTTCACTGAAAGTCGCCCGGAAACGGCGGTCGCCGAACTTGGTCGCGGACTTGGCTGGCTGATCTGGATTACACTACCGGCCATGCTCGGCCTGCTAATGCTTGCCGAACCCATTATTATCACTCTTTTCGAGCATGGTCGTTTTACGCACGCCGATAGTTTTGCCACAGCACATGCGCTGCAAGCATATGCCCTCGGATTGATTGCCTTTTGCTGGGCGCGGGTGCTGTCCACGGCCTGCTATGCTGCAAAAGATTCCAAAACGCCGATGCGTTTCGCCATTATCAGTGTGGTCGCCAATATTATTCTTGCCGCTGGGTTGATGTGGCCGCTCGGTTTTGTCGGTCTGGCCTTGGCCACTTCTCTGGCTTCTTTTGTTAACACCGGTCTGTTGATACGCCATCTGCACCAGAAACATGGCCGTATTCTTGATGCAGATGGTTTTCGCCGCATGCTGCGCGCCTGCCTCGCCTGCCTGCCCATGCTGTTATTTCTATTCGCTATCAAACATTTCTGGATATTTCCTGCCGACAATAAATGGTTGCAATGCGCATGGCTGGCGGTAGCCGTAACAGGTGGATTCAGCGTGTTTCTGCTTGGCGCACAATTATGCGGTGAACGCTTATTGCCTGCGCGCAAAACGAAATAATGGAACAGCGTACAATGAACCGTGCAAGCAATTTGTACTGGCATTATATGAAATGATGATTTACAGTGCGCGCTGCATATGGTTTTTAGTTGATTTTGGTTGTTTGCGGGTTCCCCGGTTCTCCAGTGTCACTTTTCAATCAGATGCTTAATTCAACACTGATTTAGAGGTATTTAAAAATGGCTACAGGTACAGTAAAATGGTTTAATGATGCAAAAGGTTTTGGTTTCATCGCCCAGGATGATGGCGGAGATGATGTGTTTGTGCATTTCTCAGCTATTGAGGACGAAGGCTTCAAGTCTCTTGCTGAAGGCCAAAAAGTAACATTTGACATCGAACAGGGTCAGAAAGGCCCGCAGGCACGTAACGTAACCGCTGACTGATTACAGTTAGCAGCATGAAGGTTTGATCAGCACCTCGCTCCGGCGGGGTGCTTTTTTTTGCGGAGGAAAACATGAGCATGCAATTTACACGTATCCATCAGAAAACACTGTATCAGGGTTTTTTCCGTGTGCATGCTCACCGCCTGCGCCATGACTGTTTTGATGGTGGGGAAATGGAAGTTATCCGTGAAAACATGGAACGCGGCGATGCCGTGGCTGTTCTTCTTTATGACCCGGCTCGTGATGAGGTTCTGCTCATTGAACAATTTCGCATCGGTGCAGCCATGCGCTGCGCGGATAGTCAGGGCGAAGCATGGCTGACGGAAATCGTTGCTGGCATGATTGATGGAGATGAAAATCCGGAGCAATGTGCGCTCCGCGAATGCATCGAAGAAGCAGGTTATGCGCCGCGCAAATTGCAATCGCTTGGCTGGTTTTTTTCGAGTCCCGGAGGTTGTTCCGAGCGTCTTTTCCTGTATCTGGCCGAGGTTGATGCGGCAACGCCGTGCACACCCGGTGGTGGCGTTGCCGGAGAACATGAAGATATCCGCAGCCTGTGGGTCAGCCGCAAGCAGGCGCTAAACTGGGTCGCCAGCGGTCGTATCTGCTCTGCAGCACCGATGCTCGCCCTGCTGTTGGCCTTTCAGGAGCGTACGCACCTTCACGCAGTTAGCCCTGCAACTGATTGATTATCCGCTGAAATCCGTTTCCTTAGGGAAGCTCTGAATAACTCCGGTTTGATGAGAGTGTCGCGCAAAACAGGCAAGTTCAAGGCAAGGATTGCAAGCTGAGTATTGCTATTGCTCAAATCTTTAACGCAGGAATTGCCTGTTTTGTGTGCGCCATCGCAAATCATGAGTTGTTCAGAGCTTCCTTAATACGCGGATCATCAATGGCGAATTCGGTTTCGCCAGTTTCGAAAACGATTTTCAAATAAGGCAGACATCCGCAGCATTCGACACCCGCACCGGCCTTTTGTGCTGCTTGCATGCTGCCGAGCTTTTTCAGCTCCGCGAACGATTTGTTCAGACAGGCGCACATATTCACCGGTTCTTCACCGTCCGCACAGGTATTCATTTCATCCATATATGCCTCCTCCGACATTTATCGATTAAGGGCCGACAGCCGATGGTAACGCGATACTCCAGATATGAAACCCGGGCTGTGCACGTTTAATATCGCGTGCGCTGCTTTCTTTTGTGCTTACTTTGCGATCAGAATGAAAATAAACACGGCCATCAGTGCCAACGCTAGCGCCGCCGTCACGCGCTGAATTAAGCGTTAACTGAGTTAAATGCCGACCCTCGGCATCAATCGCCCAAATATCCCAATTGTTACGTTTTTTGTGGCGCATATCCGGATGGCCGCGATTGGAGGTGAATACAATCCATTTACCGTCCGGGCTCCATGTCGGTTGCACATCGACGCTGCGCGCATCGGTTACCTGAATCATTTCCGAGCCGTCCGGGTGCATGCGGAAGATGTGTGCACTGCGGCCTACAGGCATGGCGAAAACAATCCATTGGCCATCGGGCGATAAGGACGGGTTAATACCTTCGCTAAGCACATGCACGCCTTTATTGCTGATATGGACCAGTTCGCTGCGATAACCGGGGATACTCCAGTTATCGAAACCATCGTGTTTTCTGCTGTGTGCCCGGCGTTGCGGCTCGGTACTGGTGCTACTCAGACGCACGGCAATCACCGATCCGTCGGATAGCAGTACCGGCTGGGTATAACGCCCCCGCATCTCCTGCAAACGGCGCAGCATGCCCTCGCCGTCAGATATTTTTTCCCACAGGCCGAGACCCCCGGCACGTTCGGAGAGAAAATAAACGTGTCCGTTATCCCGCCAGCGGATGGAATCGAATGCACGTGTATCGTCGGTTACAATATTGGCAGGGTCGCCGTTTTCGGCATAACGACGCGATACCCATGCTTGCCTCTTCTTATTGACAACAACAAGCAGTGATCTTGCATCCGGCGAAGGCTTGGGATACATCTCGGTTTCGCCCGGCTCCAGTGTGAGTAGCGTGGCATCATCGTTGACAAGTGCAGATGGTCCTGATTTTACAGCTGCGGCTTTTTGTTCCAGCCAATCAAGCACGTCTGCCGCTTGTGCAGAAAGCGGTAAGGCCGATATAAGGCAAACGATAAAGGCGGCTGCGAAAAGGGAAAGATGGGAAATTTTGTGCATGATTTGGCTCCTGTTTATGGTGTTGTTCATGATGATTCGTTTTGAAGTTTGACCTGCCACAAGCTCCAGCGTGAAACAGTGCGCTCTTGTGGTCGTGACGGATTGCGATTGGCGTGAAAAATAATTGTGTGGCCGTTTTTCCATGTCGGTGATCCATCGCTTGCGCGTTTGGCATTGGTCAAGCGCTGGATGTGACCGCTGTTCAGATCCAGCACATAAATAGATGTGCTAAGCAGTTTACCCTTGCTGTGCCGGTTAGATACAAAAGCAATGCGTTTACCGTCCGGACTCCATGCCGGTTCGAATTCTCCGAATTTTGACGAGGTCAACTGCGTAAGCTCGCTACCATCAATATCCTGCATCCACAGATCATAATTGCCGCCTGTGTTACGCACAAAAGCGATGCGTTTGCCATCAGGGGAGACGGCGCCATCCATGCCATTGGGAATCATCGTCATTTGACCGGTATTGCGGTCGAAAATAAACAGCGACGGATTTTCGAATTTGCTGAGCACGCCACTTTTGGTGGGTTTGTAGCCGAGTTTGTGCTGGAAGTTATTGGAATTATAGAAACGCCATGTCTGGGCCAGCAGTTCGGGATGCTTGGTGGTATCGGAAAACTGGGAAATGGCACGCGACTGCAATATTTTTTCCATCGTTGTATCGAAACACCAGATGCGCCCGTCATGTGAGGCATGCAAATTCATCGGTACCAGTGCGCCTCTGTATGTGCTGATATTGCCAATAGTGATGTGCCCGTCGCCTTTGGCCTGACGTATCCAGGCCGAGACCGGCCCCATGCGGTTGCTGACATAACCGATGGCACCGTTATCAAGTGCGACCCCGAAACGCAGGGCTTCGTTGAGGTGGTTGGGGACCAGTTTGCGCAAGATGGTGGCCGGGTTATCGACATCGACTTGCATAACGCTATAGCTTTTGGACGTGCGTTTATTGTAGACAAGAAATTGTTTGGCAACAGTAGGGCGCACGATATCCGCGTGTGCATCGGCGAGAATACTGTTAACCGGATAAAGCGCCGATTCTGCCTGAACCATGGTCGGGGCGATACCGAAGGCCAGAACAAGTATTGCTGCCCGGACGTGAAGCGTGAATTTCATCTATGTCTCCTCAGATGTGTGATGTGTAAACGCGGCGCATCCTGCATGTACAACAATCTAAATAATGTAATATGGATCACATATGAAACCATTCTAACCCTGTTTTAACTGGAGGTAAATAATGATAATGCGCGTAGCATAAACCCCCAAAGTTCAAATGTGTTCATATGCAAATTCAACGGTTAGGCTGTGGCGATGAACGAGAAATTGTTGCCACCGGATTGCGAAGCACTGGCAAAAATGGTGCGCCAGGGAATCCCTGATGCCGAGGTTGATGTCGGTTTGTATTCCGGTGACGATCATTTTGATATGCGTGTTGTTTCTAACGCGTTTGCAGGCAAGAATCGTGTTGCCCGGCATAAGATGGTATATCAGGCGCTGGGCGATTGCATGCGCACGCAGATTCATGCACTGGCGCTGAAAACATTGACCCCGCAGGAACAGGAGTAAACATGAGTGATTTAATTCAGAAGGATATTGACGATCTGGTAAAAGCCCATGATGTAGTGCTGTTTATGAAGGGGACGCCGGATTTTCCGCAATGCGGATTTTCGCAGAAGGTGACGGCTATTCTTAATAGCTTAAACGTACCGTATGCGGCAGTAAATGTGCTGCTCAACGATGCGGTTCGCGAAGGGGTTAAGGTTTATGCCGATTGGCCGACGATTCCTCAATTGTACGTCAAAGGTGAATTTACCGGTGGTTGCGATATTGTTAGTGAAATGCACAAAAGTGGTGAGCTGGAAACCTTGCTGACGCCGTTCAAGGTACAAGCGGAGAGTAATTGAGAGTATCGGTTTGACAAAAGCTGACAAAGAACTTGCGTATTGCGGTGCGTTGGTCTATAAATAAACCATTGATGACGTTATGCGTTGAATTAGCCGAAAAGGTATCGTTTATTTCACTGATGAATATCGGGTCTGTACGTGCAAACTAAACTCTCACAAAGAATCGGTCAGCGACTGGCTCTTACCCCGCAACTGACGCAAAGCCTCAAAGTACTAGCGATGAACGCGATGGATTTGGATGCGTATATCGAGGAATGCCTGGAAAGTAATCCTGTTCTGGAAGCCGGGGAAAAACCGCAGGATGAGCATAGTTCCGAGCAGGAGGCGGCAAGTCAGGAAGCGGATCGGCAGGCGGACTGGCGCGAATCCGGCGATAACCGTTGGGACTCAATGTACAATAGCCAGTCATCCGGCGCAGAAGGCCCGGATATGCGTGATCAACAATGGCGGGATGAGCAAACGGTAGCGCAATCCTTGCATGAGCAGGTGGGGCGGCAACCCATGAGCGATCAGACGCATGCTATGGCGCACGCACTGATTGATATGCTTGATGATGATGGTTATTTGCGCATCGATTTGGATGAAGCTGCCGCCGATTTACAATGTGATGCCGAGGCGCTTGAGAAAACCTTGTATGAGGTTGTACAGCAGCTTGACCCGCCCGGAATCGGGGCGCGGGATGTACCCGAATGTCTATTGCTGCAACTCGATGGCAATTCGCCCTGTGATGCGCTGGCCCGGCAGATATTGTTGCATTTTTCGGATGTGTTGTTTGAAGACGATACCACGCTTGCCGACAGCTTGCAGTGTGGTGTCGAAGAGGTGGTTGAGGCGCGTGCCCGGTTGCGACGGCTTGATCCGTTTCCCGGGCATGGTTTGCATGGTCAGGACAACCTCTACATCCGTCCGGAGATTATTTTTCGGCGCACGCCGCAAGGAGCCATTCACATAGAAGTGCCGGGGCAGGGTTTAAGTATGAACGAGCAGTGGCAGGGCCGTACATGGCAAGGTGCGGAACGGGAATTTATGGACAATGCGACGCGTGAGGCGAAATGGCTGCTGAATGCGTTAGATCAGCGTCGCGAAACGCTGCATAAAGTAGCGGCTTGTCTTGCCCGGCGTCAGCGTGCTTTTCTCGAATACGGTTCACTTGGCCTGAAACCGCTGACCCTGCAGGATGTAGCTGAGGATGTCGGATTGCATGAATCCACGATTTCCCGTGTTACCAACGGAAAATATGCGGAAACGCCGTTGGGGATGATTGAAATGCGGCGTTTTTTCTCGGCGGGGCTACCGACGCGTGGAGGCGGCAGCATTTCCGTGTATCGTGTGCAGATACGCGTTAAAGCACTCATTGAATCGGAGCCGACAGTGCGACCGATATCTGATCAGGCGATTGCTGATCGTCTGTGTGCGGAGGGTATTGAAATCGCCCGTCGCACGGTTGCAAAATATAGAGAGAGTATGGGCATTCCGCCCACCAGTCGCCGTCGCAGGCAGACTGGAAAACAACGACACACCAGGAGGTAGCAAATGCAAATATCGATGACAGGAAGACATGTCGAGTTGACCGATTCGCTCAAGGATTATACGACCGAGAAACTTCAACACCTGAAACATTCCTTTGATCAGGTTGTGGATGTGCATGTTGTATTGAGTGTTGAAAAGTTTCGTCAGCGCTGTGAGGTGACGATTCAGGCGAATCGGCTAACCATTCATGGCAGCCACGAGACGGAAGACATGTATGCATCGATTGACGGCGTGGTCGACAAGTTGAATCGTCAGCTTAAGCGTTACCGGGCCAAAATGCGTAAGCATCAGGGGGTTCCGACCAGTAATGGCGAGGCGATTACTGTTTCGCATAAAGTTCTGGAAATGGTCGGTTCAGAAGATGAAATTCCTGTTGATAAATTACCGGATATTCTGGAAATGGAGGCGATGTCGGTTAAGCCGATGAGTGTCGATGAAGCCGTGATGCAACTTGAACTATCCGATCAGGAGCCGGTACTTGTGTTTACCAATGAGGAAACCAACAGCATGAACGTCTTGTATCGGCGTCATGACGGGAAATTGGGCTGGATTACTCCCCAACAGGCGTGACACGAGCCATGTCGCTGATTCCTGCAGATGCCGTATTGCTGTGTTCTGAATCGAGCAGTAAGGCGGCGATTATTGCCGAAGTACTGGAGATGCTGCCTTCCGTTGATTCGGATCAGGCCATGGCGGTGGTCATGGAGCGTGAAAAACTCGGCAGCACCGGCATCGGTTACGGCATTGCCATTCCGCATGGTCGATTGCCTGACCTTGAAGCGCCGATCACCGCCTTGATACGGCATGTCGAAGGGGTGGATTTTGATGCTATCGACGGCAAACCTGTGCATATCGTGGTGCTTTTGCTGGCTCCGGAAAATAAGGCCCGGTCACATCTTGATCTGCTTGCCGGATTGGCGCGTGCCTTACAGAAGGACTCGGTTCGTCAGGCGGTGATGGCTGCACAAACTGCCGAAGAGGTTTCCGCGCTGTTTGTCGGTTCCGAAACGCAGACCACTTAGACGTCATGCAGAAAGACCCCGGACGGGTGAGTATCGCCGAGTTGCTTGAGGATCAAGGCGAAGCACTGAAAATGGAGCTGCTTGCCGGTAAGGCGGGGCTTGGACGGTTCATTGATCACCCGCGTGTCGAGAAGCCGTCGTTGGCTTTTGCCGGTTATCTTGAACGTCTGAATGATTATCGCCTACAGGTGGTTGGTCAGTCGGAGTTGGGATATTTGGCGCAGCGTCCCGAGCAAGAGCGGAAAAAAGCTGTTGATGCAGTGTTTGATCTGAAACTGGCCGCAGTGGTTGTGACCCACGACATGCAGGTTCCTGAAATACTGCTTGATGCAGCCAAACGTAGTGATACACCGCTGATTTCGACACAACTCGAGTCGCAGACATTCATGACCAATATGATGCTGTATTTGAGTCGTCGCCTTGCTCCGCGTACCTACCAGCATGGCGTATACCTTGATGTGTTCGGACTTGGTGTGTTGATTACCGGTGCATCCGGTCTGGGTAAAAGCGAGATCGCTCTTGAATTGATTTCGCGCGGCCATCGGCTGATTGCCGACGATATGGTCGAGCTGTCCCGGGTCGGAACCGATGTTCTCGTCGGACGCAGCCCGGAATCGCTAAAATATCATATGGAAATTCGCGGTATCGGTATTTTGAACATCCGTGATTTGTTCGGCGCTGCTGCGATTACTGATACCAAGCGTGTCGGATTGGTTATTGAGGTGATTCCGTGGGATGAAGTTTCCGAGCATATCAGGCTGCTTGGCGAAGATGAGATGATAAATTTACACGAAGTGTGCCTGCCCAAAGCAGTTCTGCCGATTCGTCCGGGACGTTCACTGGCGGTGCTGGTCGAGGTGGCAACGCGCAATCAGTTGCTCAAGCAGCGCGGTATTGAGAGTGGTAAGGATTTTATGCATGATCTTCAGGAGCGCATACAGCAAGGTGGAAGAGAATAATGTTATCCTTTTTACCATACCTTGAGTGTCATAGTTTGTATTCCGGGGAAGGGTCATGGGGCTGATTATCACCGGTTTGTCCGGCTCCGGGAAAAGCACCGCACTGCATGCGCTTGAGGATGTCGGTTGTTTTTGCACCGATAATTTACCACTACCGCTGCTTGGTGATTGGGCTGAAAATGTTGCGCGGCAGGGACGCCGGATGGCGGTGTGCGTGGATGTGCGTAGTGCTTCTCCGCAGGCTTTGCATCAAGAACTGGAACGTTTGCGAAAACATAATTCGACTTGGCAGCTGCTTTTTCTCGAAGCAGATGAGGCGGTGTTGCAGCGCCGTTTTTCGACGGTTCGCCGCCGCCATCCTTTTGCACCGCAGCAAGATCTTCCGCAGGCTATTCGTAGTGAAAAAGAATCGTTGCGTTCGCTGCACGACAGCGCTGATTTGGTACTGAACACCTCGGCGATGAACCCGTACGAATTGGCTGATCGTGTGGAGGCATTCTGGCGACAGCAACAGCACAATCAGGAGAAAACGCCGCAGCTTACCATGACCCTGATGTCATTCAGTTACCGTTATGGTGTGCCGCCGGATGCCGATATGGTTATTGATGCGCGCTTTCTTCCCAATCCTCACTATCAGCCGGGGATGGCGATGCTGACGGGTCGAGACAGACAGGTGATTGAGTTTCTTGAACGACACGCGGATGTCGGAGAGGCGGAGCGGCGTTTATGCGACTGGCTGGATTTTGTCTGGACGCGGATGCGCGGTGAGCGCAAGCGTTATTTTACTTTGGCTATCGGTTGCAGCGGTGGTCGGCATCGTTCGGTCTATCTGGTTGAGCGGTTGGCAGTGCATGTGCGCAAGCATATGGATATTGAACCGTTGCTCCGGCATCGCGAAGTATCGCTGTGATCGGCATTGTTCTGGTGGCCCACGAGAATGTCGGTGAGGCTATGCTGGCGGCTTTGGAACATGTGCTTGGTCCGCAAGCGCTGACCGGGGCAGTCAGTGTCGGTGTGGATGCAGATATTGATGCCAATACCGGTGATTTACAGGCTCGACTCGGCACAGTTATCAAGCGTTGCGATGCCGGTGACGGGGTGTTGCTGTGCGCTGATATGTTTGGTGGTACGCCCTGTAATCTGGCTCTGGCTTGTATGCGGACGCATTCGGTTGAGGTCGTTTCCGGTTTTAATCTTCCCATGCTGGTTAAAGCGGCGAGTTTGCGACAAACGCTGAATGATTTGCCGCTGCTGGCCCGCAAGTGTCGCGAATCCGGTCGTCAGCATATGCATATTGCATCCGAATTGTTGGCTGAGAAAGCTGAAGCTCATGGCTGAACAAGCGGTAGTTATTTGCAATAAACTCGGCCTGCATGCGCGTGCTTCGGCCAAGCTGGCATCGACAGCCGGCGCCTATGCGTGCGAGGTGTTTATTGCGCAGGGCGATGTGGAAGTCAACGGCAAGAGTATTATGGGCATCATGATGTTGGCTGCGGGTAAGGGTTCGACGTTAAATATTCGTACTGAAGGGAAACAGAGTGAGGCGGCGCTGCAAGCAATCGTGCAATTGATTGAGGAGTGTTTTGGAGAAGCGGAATGAGCGACGCCGGAGCACGGCACGGCGGTACAGCCGCAGCCGGTAGTTCCGGTATTGTTATTGGCCGGGTACAGAAACTGGCCGGTGGTGACTTGCCGGTTTCCGAACGGTACATCCATGCGGATAAAGTTGAAGATGAGGTGGCGCGTTTCGTGCAGGCGGTGGCTGAATCGGTGGCTGATTTTGATAGTGAGCGGCTGCATCTTCTGGAACTCGAAAGTCAGGACCCGTTGCACATTCTTGACGCACAGCGGATGCTGCTTCTCGATCCGGATTTGTCGCGTAAGGTGATGGAATCTATTCGCAATCAGCGTATCAATGCCGATTGGGCAGTGCATCAGCAGGTCACGGCTATTGCCAGAATATTTGATAATATCAGTGATGAATATTTGCGTGCGCGTAAAAGTGATATTGAGCATGTAGGTCAGCGAATTTTGCGGCATCTTGCCGGTTGTGAGGATCAGAAATTGTTGGTGGAGGCCAAAGAAAGGCTGATTGTCGCTGGCGAGGATTTCACACCGGTCGAGGTCATTCGTTTGTGGCGTCAGGGGGTGGCTGGTTTTGTCGCCGAGAAAGGCGGACCGAATGCGCACAGCATTATTATTGCGCGTGGATTGGGCATGCCTGCGCTGATGGGCGCTGAGGGCGTTCTCGAACAACTTAACGATGGTGATCGGCTGATTGTTGATGGTGAGCAAGGCGTATGGCGGGTGAATCCGTCGTTTGTTCATGAACGCGAATATTTGATCATGGCGCGTAACGCGGATGCAGAGCAACGCAGTCTGTCGATGTTTGCTGACTGTGCTTCATTAAGTAACGACGGACACGCGCTCAAATTAATGGCCAATCTTGAAGTGGAAGATGAATTACCGCAGGCGGTTCGCCTAGGCGTGGAGGGTGTTGGTCTATATCGCAGCGAATTTCTATTAACGGATGCTGATTGTTTGCCGGATGAGGAAGCGCAGTATCAGCTTTATGCACGGGTGATGCAGTCCATGATTGGCCTACCGGTGACGTTTCGCCTGATGGACATCGGCGGCGAGAAATCCCTGTTATATGAACACATTATCGGCCACCGGGCCATGACGGATAACCCTGCTCTCGGTTTGCGTGGTGTACGTCTTCTGTTGCAAAATAAGGTCGTATTGCGGGATCAGCTGCGTGCTTTGCTGCGTGCGTCACAGCATGGTGATCTGCGTATTCTTGTGCCGATGGTCAGCCGGGTAGAGGAGATGTCTGTGGTGCGCGAACAGTTGGAAATTTGCGCTGAAGGTTTGCTTATAGAAAATTTGCCAAAGCTTGGCGCGATGATTGAAGTGCCTGCTGCGGTAATCATTGCCGATCAGCTAGCTGAAGTTTGTGATTTTTTCTCCATCGGCACCAATGACCTGATTCAATACACCCTAGCTGCGGATCGCGCCGACGAGGAGGTGGCATACCTCTATGACACCACGCATCCGGCGTTGGAACCCATGTTACGGCAAACGGCGCAGGCGGCTAGAACCGCCGGTATAGAAGTAAATATGTGCGGCGAGTTGGCTGCTGATTTGTGCTGGACGGAGCGATTGATGAATATGGGTTTTGACACGCTTTCGATGAGTTTGCAGCATATTTTACCCGTACGTAAACATCTTGCGTCGTTACATTATCATCCGGATAGCTGACACTGCTTCAGCAAAATGTCTAAAAAGCATTAAAAACTAACGTCTTACAAGTCTTGAACGGATTCTGTGCCGAGCAACGAGTTTAGCGGGTTTTGTAATCACGGGCCAAACTGCGTTTGATATCGCGTTCTTTCAGAGCATGTCGTTTGTCGAATAATTTTTTACCACGGCACAATCCAAGCTGCATTTTAGCCAGCCCGCGTTCGTTAAAATAAAGTTTCAGTGGAATCAGTGTTAAACCCTTTTCGTGGAGGTGTCCGATGAGTTTGCGAATTTCCTGTTTGTGCAGCAGTAGCGTACGCGTGCGCCTTGGATCAGCCGGATTATTTAACGCCGCCGGTCTGTAAGGTTGGACATGAAAGCCGATAAGTAGCACTTTCTCGGCGCGAACGATGCAATGTGCTTCGCCGAGACTGGCTTGTCCGCTACGCAGCGATTTCACCTCCGGCCCGGTCAGCATGATGCCGGCTTCGAAGGTTTCCAGAATATGATAATCGTGACGTGCTTTACGGTTGACGATGGACATGGGCGCACCCTAACGGTTTTGACTGCACATGCATAAAAAAAGAGGCGACCCGAAGGCCGCCTCTGATTGATACCGGTCTCTGTTTAAGAAACAGATTTCAGCTTGGCAAGTATCTCGTCCTGTTTTGCCGGATCGCAAATTTTCTGCGGCGGCATTTTGGTCTTGGCTTTGTCGTTGCCGGTGAATTTCTTCACAGCCTTTTTGGAATTACACATCCATTCGCGCAGATGAGCTTCATCCCAATGCCAACCCTTGCCCGGCTCGATGTACTTGGTAAACTTGTACTTGAAGCCTTTGAAGATGCCAGCCTCGCGACCGAATACGCCGGGGTCGTTTGCACCCTTACCCAGACCTGGACCAACTTTCTTTTTGTCTGTGAAATTATGGCAAGCAGCACACTTTTTCCACGCCGCAGCGTTGGAATCGGTAGCCGTCAGGCCATTCATTCCGAGCACAAATGCAGCCGCAGCGGCAATCATGATTACTTTTTTCATTTAAAACCTCCTCTTGGTAATTGAAGCCGTCTTGCTACCGCAAGTTGGGCTATGAGGCAAGCATGAATCGCAGGCCGACACTGCGCCAGATGCAAAAATTGCACCCTGCGTGCAACGGTTTTTATTCGTGTACGACCAGTTGTTCATTTTCGACATCGACATGCAGTTCTCCCTGATGTTTTTTGCTGAGCAGCGCGCGTGCGATTTGTGTTTCAACCTGATGCTGGATGAACCGTTTCAAAGGTCTGGCTCCGAACACCGGATCATAACCGGCATCGACAATCAATTGTCTTGCGGCATCGCTTATCGTCAGCACAACCCCCTGAGTCGCCAGACGGTCAGCAACTTCAGCCGTGAGTAAATCGACAATTTGTGCAATTTCCTCACGCTGTAGTGGCGAGAAAAGTACAATATCATCGAGTCGATTAAGAAACTCGGGTCGGAAATGTGTCTGCAGACTTCCCATCACGTTGTCACGCACCGATTTGCTGATTTTACCGTCGGAATCAATGCCGGAGAGTAGTGCGTCACCGCCGATATTGCTGGTCATAATCACAATGGTGTTTCTGAAATCGACGGTGCGCCCGTGGCTATCGGTCAGCCGCCCGTCATCAAGCAGTTGCAGCAGAATATTGAACACATCCGGATGCGCTTTTTCAATTTCATCAAGCAGCAGTACCGCGTACGGTTTGCGCCGCACCGCTTCGGTCAGTTGTCCGCCTTCCTCGAAGCCGACATATCCCGGCGGCGCGCCAACCAGACGGGAAATCGTGTGTTTCTCCATGTATTCGCTCATATCAAGACGAATCATTGCCTCCTCCGAGTCGAATAGCTCCGCAGCCAGCGCACGTGCCAGTTCTGTTTTGCCAACGCCGGTCGGACCGAGAAAAATAAACGAACCAATCGGACGCTTCGGATCTTTTACCCCGGCGCGTGCACGCAACACGGCATTGGCAACCGCTTGTACCGCTTCATCCTGTCCGATGACCTGCCGGTGTAGTGCTTCGTCCAGATGCAGAAGTTTTTCACGCTCGCCCTGCATCAGACGGGTAAGTGGAATATGCGTCCAGCGCGCCACGACTTCGGCGATTTCCTCTTCTGTCACTTCTTCCTGCAACAAACCGGCCCCTTCTGCACCGGCAGCCGCTTCCAGTTCCGCCAACTGTTTTTCCAGCCCGGGCAGGATGCCGTGGCGCAATTCGGCAACGCGGTTCAAATCGTAAGCGCGTTCGGCTTCTTCGGTATCGCGTTTCACCTGCTCGATTTTTTCGCGTAACGCCTGCAATTGTCCGTGCGAGGCCTTTTCCTTGTCCCATTGTGCGTGCATCGTATCGCGCTGTTCTTTGAAGTCGGTCAGTTCACGGCGCAGCTCGTGCAAACGTGTCCGGCTGGCTTCATCTTTTTCTTTATTCAGTGCCGTTTCTTCGATTTCCAGACGCATCGTCTTGCGGGTTATTTCATCCAGTTCAGCAGGCAGGGAATCAATTTCCGTGCGAATCGATGCGCAAGCCTCATCAACCAGATCAATGGCTTTATCGGGCAGAAAACGATCGGAAATGTAGCGGTCCGACAGCGTTGCAGCGGCAACCAGTGCGGTATCGGCAATGCGTACGCCG
Organism: Zetaproteobacteria bacterium; assembly: GCA_003233235.1. Lineage (GTDB taxonomy): Bacteria > Pseudomonadota > Zetaproteobacteria > Mariprofundales > Mariprofundaceae > UBA1543. The sequence goes on along the minus strand of QILF01000136.1, from coordinate 4,022 downwards.
TGATGGACTTCGAAGCGCTCTTTCAGGCCGCGCAAAATGGAGATGGTGTCTTCAACATTTGGCGCTTCGACCAAAACCGGCTGAAAACGCCGCTCCAGCGCTGCATCCTTTTCGATGTATTGACGGTATTCATCAAGTGTTGTCGCGCCGATGCAGTGCAATTCACCTCTGGCCAGCATCGGTTTGAGCATGTTTCCGGCATCGCTGCTGCCTTCAGTTTTTCCCGCGCCGACAATACTGTGTAACTCATCAATAAACAGCAGAATACGCCCTTCGGCTTCACGAATTTCCTTGAGTACGGCTTTCAGCCGCTCCTCGAACTCGCCACGGTATTTTGCCCCGGCCATTAACGCAGTCATATCCAATGAGAATACTGTTCTGTTTTTCAGGCCTTCCGGTACATCGCCTTTCAAGATACGTTGCGCCAGTCCTTCGGCGATGGCTGTTTTGCCGACCCCCGGTTCACCGATAAGCACAGGATTATTTTTGGTTTTACGTGACAAAATACGAATCACACTGCGAATTTCCGCATCGCGGCCAATCACCGGATCAAGTTTGCCGCTTTTAGCCAGTTCCACCAAATCGGAACCGTATTTTTTCAGCGCATCGTAGCTGGCTTCGGGATCGTCACTGGTCACCCGCTGATGTCCGCGCACCTGCTCCAGTGCTGCGAGTAAGGTTTCGCGCGTTACACCGGCATCGGTCAGCAAACGTGCCGTTTCGCCACCATTTTTCTCATCCAGCATGGCTAGAAGAACATGCTCGACGGAAATATATTCATCTTTAAGCGCTTTGGCTTCATCCTCGGCGCGAATAAACAACTGATTCAAGGCGTGTGTGGCATACATTCCACCCGCTGCCTGTCCGCTTACCTTCGGACGTTTGGCGAGTGCTGTTTGCACACCAGTTTGTAATGCCGTTAGTGGTGTATTTGTTGCCTCGACAAGTCTGGCGGCAAGCCCGCCATCCTGCGCCAGCAATTCGGCCAGCAGGTGTAAGTCGTCGATTTCCTGATGGTTGAGCCGTGCCGCCAGCGTTTGCGCTGCGGCCAGTGCTTCACGCACCTTTTGTGTCATTTTGTTCATATCCATGGGTGATCTCCTTAAGCTGTGATCACATTATCTATGGGGTTTGCAGAGCGCGGATGCAAGCCTGTCCGGTTTGGACATCAGGGCAGTTCAACAACGAAAACCGTCACCCGTGCCGCTGCCGCCGGATTGGAATTGGAGAGTTCGACCATCACATCATCTTCACCATGCACATTGTTGAACGCTTGCTGGAAACTGTGTGAGCCGATATGGAAGCTGCGTTTTTTACCCAGTGTTTCTTCATGGTCACCGTGAATACGGATCACCCGGAAAGTAAGTGGCCCAATGGCATCGGAGATTAGCGTTACTTCGTAATGACCGGGTCGATCCGGCATGTCAAAGAATTCGCGCAGGGTCTGATAGGGTGGCACAATCACATCGCGCTGGTAGAGATAATCCTGAGCACTGGCGGTAAGCGGCAGCATCAGTGTCAGAAGCAAGGCATAAATCAGCTGTTTCATGTTTCATCACCACCGGGATGAATGTCGTGTTTATCGCACAAATAGCGCATTTTATCTTTGGCACGTTCGCCAAAACCCAGCCATCGACCGGCGCGTGCTTTGATCTGGCCGCTGCGCAGCAGTGCGGTTTGTACCAGACGGTGTTCCATTTTCTCAAGTAGCGCTTCGGCATTCACGCCATCTTCGGGTAAGCGTTCCAGCCACGATGCAATCAAATCTTCCCGCTCCTGCCGCAATCGTGGACCTTCCAGAGATGGGATTGCCTCAATAACCGGCGTTGCCGCCAGTACCACGGCGCGCTCAATCACATTTTCCAGTTCACGCACGTTGCCCGGCCAACTGTAAGCGGTGAGCTGTTGCATGGCGGATGGTGAAAAGTTGTTTAATGTTTTGTTGCAGAGCAGCGCCTTGCGTTCGAGAAAATGTGCGGCAAGCAGCGGAATATCTTCCGCATGTTCGCGCAGTGGCGGAATGGTGATATTGACGACATTGATGCGGTAATAAAGATCGTCGCGGAAAGAACCTTCCTCCACCAGTTTCGCCAGTGGTTCGCGGGTCGAGCAGATGAGGCGCACATCACTGTTCAGAACAGATTCGCTGCCTAGCCGCGAAAATTCACCACTTTCGAGTACGCGTAGAAGCTTGCCTTGGACACTGGCTGGAAGTCCTGCGACTTCATCAAGAAACAATGTGCCGCCACTGGCCCGCTCGAACCAACCGAGATGCCGCTTAACCGCGCCTGAAAAAGCCCCTTTTTCGTGGCCGAAAAGTTCGGACTCCAGTAATCCGGCTTCGGTGACTGCGCAATTGATGGCGATAAAAGGTCCGTCACTGCGTGTGCTAAACGCATGCAACTGGCGGGCGACCAGTTCTTTGCCGCAGCCGGTTTCACCATGCACCAGCACCGTGGAAGGTGCTGTCGCTACCTGCTCAATCATGTCACGCAACGCATGCATGGCCTGACTATCGCCGAGCAAATCCTGACCGACGCGATGTTTGAGAAGACGTTCCATTTCCTGCTCGCGCAACTGCTGTTGGCGTGCATGCATGGCTTCGTCGATGGTATTGCGTACCTCATCGGGATCGAATGGTTTGGCAAAGAAATCCAGTGCCCCTGCTTTTTGCGCTCGTGTGGCCAGTTTGCGCTCGTCGTGACCGGTAATCACCACAACGGGAATATCAATACCTTCGCTGCCGAATTGTTCCAGATAACGCATGCCGATCTCTGGATTGTCCGGCTCCGGCGGCAGTGCCAGATCAAGCACAATAAGATCGACGCGATGCTCGGTCAGCATATGATCGGCCTGTTCAAGATCGCCCGCCTCCACGATGGTGTAGGCATCCTTGAGCAGCAGGCGCAGGTTCAGGCGATTAATATCATTATCGTCGATGATAAGAATGACACGTTGCATCATGACTCCCTGTCCGAGTGAGACTGCCACAACGGCAAGCGCACATGGAAGGTGCAACCTTTCCCCTCTCCATCGCTTTGTGCGCTGATTTCACCGTGGTGCGCCTCGACGATGCGTCGGCTTAAATACAAACCGATGCCGAGGCCGTTTTCCTTGCTCGTTGAAAAAAGCCGGAAGGCCCGCTCGCGCAAAAACCCGGCCGACATGCCGCAACCGTCATCCTGCACGCTTACATCAATAGCATGCCCATCATGGACAGCGGAGATTTTCAAACATCCTTTGCGTTGCATGGCCTGTACGGCGTTGTCGAACAGGTTTTCGAATACGCCTGCCAGCATCGTCTCATCGCCTGCAATTGCGGGCAGCTGCGGCAGTGCATTTTCCACGGTCAGGCTCTCCGGCCACAGGCGATTTTGCAGTGCGGTGCAGAGCATACGATGCAAATCAAGCGGTGCCAGTTTCGGGTGAATGGGCGCCTGCGGGTCGGCCAGTCGCTGCATGACTGTTTGCATGCGACCGATAACCTTGCGGATGGCGCTGACCAGCCGTCCGGTTTCTTCGGCATCCAGTTTCCCGGATTCGATATTGTGGGCGAGAAAAGCTAAATCGTTGAGACGGTTTTTCAGGTCGTGGGAATGCAATTGTCCGGCCACGCGCGACAGTGAGTCCAAGCGTGCGTTTTCCGCCTTTGTGCGGGTCAGGCGTGCATGCTCAAGGCTCATGGTAGCAAACCGCGCTAAACCGCGAAGTGCATCCACTTCGTCTTCGTCGGTGGGTAGATCTTCACTGGCTCTGGCCAGATAAAGCGAGGCTCTTCCCTGTTGGCATGGTAATTCAAAACACAATTCAAAGGGGGCGTTGTGCGGTAGATGTAGCGGCGTATCGTCGGCAAATGTGAAATCAGGCGCATAATTTTCAGGGAAAATAGAGATGCTTTGTTTTTTGCCGTTGCGCTCGCAAAGCGCAGCTGCATCGCGGTGACAGACCATGCAAATGCGTTCGAGCAGCGCCAACTCAATATCGTCACCCGGTAATTCAGCCAGATCACCGGCCCCCAGATG
>QILF01000044.1 GCA_003233235.1 Zetaproteobacteria bacterium | reverse complement strand
CCAATTTGTTGATTATCGCCACCGGTTCGCAAGGCGAATCGCGCGCTGCGTTGGGGCGAATCGCGCTGGGTCAGTTTCCGGGCATTAAGCTTGGCGCGGGTGATTTGGTTATTTTCTCTTCGTCGGCAATTCCCGGCAACGAACGGACCATTCACCGTCTGTTCAGCCATATTTACCGGCGCGGTGCGCGTGTGATGCATGCCGGTCAGGCACCGTTGCATGTTTCCGGTCACGCGCAGGCGCATGAATTAAAAACCATGATTCAATTGACCCGTCCGCGTTATCTTTATCCGGTGCACGGTGAATATCGTAATCTTATCGAACACAAACATCTGGGTGTTGCCACGGGGATTGCCGGGGAGCGGGTGCTGATTGCTGAAAATGGTCAGAGTTTGATTGTTGATGATGACGGGGCGCGTTGCGGTAATAAATTTTCCGCCGGAGCGGTGTTTGTTGACGGAACGCAACGCGATAAGATTGACGGCATGGTGTTGCGCGACCGGCGGATTCTTGCCGAAGACGGCATCGTGACCGCTTACGTGCTTGTTGATCGTCAGAGTGGCAAGCTTGTGCGCATGCCGGAAATCGCGGCGCGCGGTGTGTTGCATCAGGAAATCGGCGAAGCGGTTTTACAGGAACTGGCCGAAAAAATGGAACATCATTTGCATGCACTGCCTGCCGAAATCATGGCTGATCACGACGCGGCCAGCGAGGAAGTACGTTTGTTTCTGCGGCGCTGGTTTAAACAGCGGCACGGACGACGACCGATGTTGCTGCCGGTGGTGCTGGAAGCGTGAATATCCGCCATGTGATGAGCGAAGCTGTCGGCATGCTGCTGGCTGCTGTGGTTGTGGCGCTGGGTATTGCGTTGTACAGCTTTTCTCCTTTGGATCCTTCGTTTAATCATGCGATTTCGGGAAATGTGATTAGCAATCAGGCCGGTCTGGTCGGCGCCTATGCTGCAGATTTCTTTTACCAGTTATTTGGTTATGCAGCGTGGTTGTGGTTGTTGCTGCTGGCTGTGGTTGTATACCGTCTGATGCGTCGACGTTCATCGTTGCTGGGCGGTTGGACATCGCTTTTCTGGTTATCGCTGGTGCTCGGTGTGTGCGGTTTGCTTGCTGCACATAGTGCGTTATTTGCCGGTTTCCCGCTTAAACTTCCGGCGGGTATTGGCGGCGCGCTTGGCGGCATGATTGCCGAAAGCTTGAGCCGCCCGTTGCATGCTGTGGGTCGGGATGTGCTGTTGCTGGCGCTGGTATTGAGCAGTTTTGTTGCTGCATCCCATATTTCATTGTTGGTGGCGATTCGCCGCACATTGCTCATGCTTGGCAAAGGAAAGCTTGTTTTGCAAAAGCTGATATTGCAGTTGCACGGCAAACTGGCGGGCCGTAAAGAACGTATGCAGGCGCGCGAACAGCGGGCCGAGAAAAAACGCCGGAAAGCGGCCAAAGCGCCGACATCGCAGCCAACGGTTGCCGCCAAAGCGAAAATTAAAGTTTCCAAGCAGGCGCATGAACAGCAGCAGACAGAATTGCCGTTAAATGAGCCGTCCAGTAGCGGATTTAAGCTTCCAGCCCTAACGCTTTTTTCTATGCCTAAAGATAAATCGCGTGATTATAACGATGCTTCACTGACTGCGATGGCTCGCTTGCTTGAGAAAAAACTGATGGATTATCGGGTTGAAGGCGAGGTGGTTGCGGTGCAGCCCGGCCCGGTGGTGACGCAGTTTGAACTGGAACCTGCACCGGGAACCAAGGTTAGCCGTATTGCTGCGTTGCAGGATGATCTGGCGCGTTCGATGAGTGCGGTGTCGATGCGTGTGGCGGGGAATATTCCGGGCAAGAGCGTCATCGGCATTGAAATCCCTAATGAACAACGCGAGATGGTGTCGATGCGCGAGGTATTGGCCAGCCCTGAATTTTCAACCAAAAAACACACCCTGCCGATGGCCTTGGGGGTGGATATTTCCGGTCATCCGGTGGTCACTGACTTGGCTAAGATGCCGCATTTGCTGATTGCAGGCACGACCGGATCAGGTAAATCGGTGGCGGTGAATACGATGATTTGTTCGTTGCTGATGACCCATACACCGGCTGATTTACGGCTGATTATGGTTGATCCGAAAATGCTTGAGTTGTCATCCTATAATGATATTCCGCATCTTCTGGTCCCGGTGGTGACCAATCCGCATAAGGCTGCCAAAGCACTGGCATGGGCGGTCTATGAAATGGAACGGCGCTATCGTCTGATGTCCGATGCCAAGGTGCGTAATCTTGATGGCTACAATAAGGCGGTGAGCAAGGAGGAAAATACTGAACGCTTGCCGTATATTGTTATTTTAATTGATGAATTAGCTGACTTGATGATGGTGGCTGGCAAAGAAGTGGAGCAGTCGATTTGTCGTCTGGCGCAGAAAGCACGGGCCGCCGGATTGCATTTGATTCTGGCCACACAGCGTCCCAGTGTGGATGTGATTACAGGCCTGATTAAGGCCAACCTTCCGAGCCGGATTTCCTTTCGGGTTTCGTCGCGGATTGATTCGCGTACCATTCTTGATCAAATGGGTGCAGAACAGCTTCTCGGTGACGGCGATTCACTATTTATGAACAATGGTCGTGATTTGCAGCGCGTGCATGGTGCTTTTGTTTCGGTTGGCGAAGTGCTTGGCGTGGTGGAACATTTGAAGGCGCAGGGTGAACCGGAATACCATGAAGAGGTATTTGAGGTGGCTGAAAATACAGGTGATGGTGGCCCTTCCGATGATCAAACCGATGCCAAATATGATGAAGCGGCTGATTTGGTTGTTCAAAAGGGACAGTGTTCTGTATCCATGGTGCAGCGCTATTTACGTGTCGGCTACAACCGTGCCAGCCGTATCGTCGAACAGATGGAGCGCGAAGGTTTGGTGACAGCTCCCGGTTCCGGTGGGATGCGCAAGGTGTTGGCCAGATCGCTGGAGGAAGGCGGCGGGGGTGTTGAGTGATATATCGTCTGTTGATGGCTTTGCTGACGGTTTTGGTGATGTTTTTGCCGTTGCAGCCATTGCGGGCGCAAACGAATTCATCTACGCGGCAGAACTCGGCCATGCAAGCGAACATGCCTGCGGAATTGAGCAGCGCACTGAAATCACTGGCCCGTGCCGGTGGTTTTTCGGCAGTATTTAGACAAGCGCTTCATTTCTCCGATGGCTCGGTGCAGCGTTATCGCGGCGAAGTGGATGTGCTGACGCCGGGGCGCTTCCGTTGGTACTATATAAAGCCGTTCGAGCAGTTGTTTGTCAGCGATGGATTTACCATTTGGCATTACGAACCGGATTTAATGCAGGTAATGGTGCTCAAGGAGATGCGTGATGTCGATCCGGCGGTGATGAAGTTGCTTGATGGTTCAATTCGCATGAAAGATGTGCATTTGCTTGAGGCGGATGCAGTGCAACATCGCTATTATGTGCGCATTGGAGCCGGAACGCGGGTGTGGATCGGTTTGCACAACGGACGTTTGGATTATATTGAAAGCTTTGATGTGCTGGGCAACCGCAATCGGTTGACGCTTGAGAAAATGAAAATGAGCGCGCCGGATGCCGGTCGTTTTGCTTTTGTTGTTCCTGAAGGTGTGGATGTTGTACCGCTCAGGTAGGACGGAGTTTGTTTTCGACAGGTGTTGCCGATACATAAAATCTGGAATGATCGGAAGGGATATATGAAACGCTGTTTTTGGATATTGCTTATACTTATCGGTTTGTTGCCTGCTTCGCGGGCCGATGCGGCTGCACTGGCCGGATTGGATATGTCGGCTACGGCTGCCGGTGCGGGCAATGCTTTTACCGCCACTGCCGATGATCCGAGCGCCATGCATTACAATCCCGCCGGTCTGGCATGGCAGCCGGGCGTGAATTTTTCTTTTGCCGGAGCGTTGCGCTCCGAGGATCAATCGGTACTGCAGTCGGCAACCAGAGGCACGCCGTTTAACGGTCAGAGCTTGTCCAATCTATCCGGACTTTATGGCAACTGGATGCCCAAGGACAGCGCGTGGGGCCTCGGGTTTGCGCTTGATCTTCCTTATGCACTGAATTCCAGCTGGGGGGATGCTTTCGATGGAACAGCCCAGACCACGACCATTGATGTGCTGCATACGGCGGTTGATGTGGTATATGCGCTGGATAGCAGTCTGGCCGTTGCTGTTGGCGCTGACTGGTATGTGGCGCAGGGCGATATTAACAGTACGACGACGACATTTAATGGCACAGATAACGCGACGTTTGGTGGTCATGTTAGTGTGTTGTGGCGTCCGCGACCGGCTTGGTCGTTCGGGGCGATGCTGCAAAGTGGCGCGAACATCAATTTGAGCGGCACGGCGACCGGTGCTGTGGCCGGAACTGCAAAGGTGAAGGTGTCGCTGCCGGATGTGTTGCGCGTTGGTGTGAATCACGTGTTTTCCGATGCGGTTCGTTTTGAAGTGGATGCATCGTGGACGCGCTGGTCATCGCTGAGCGACCTGAATGTAGTGGGCAGGACGCGTGAACTGAATACGCTGAATATGAGTGACAGCTTGTCGTTGATGACCGGTCTGACCTGGTTTTGGCGCGAAAATACGCAGTTTCGTTTCGGTTATACATTTGATCAGGCGGCAACCAAGGATACGGCATTTAATGCGCGTATTTTTGATGCCAATACGCATCGCATTTCGTTGGGCGCAGGCGCGGAACTGTTCGGCGTGCACCTCGATATGGCTTATGTATATGCCTATTCTCCGAGTCGGACAATCAGCGGTAGCGGTGTTTTTGACGGTAAATACCGGACACGACGGCAAACGCTGTCGCTGTCTGTCGCCAAACATTTCTGAGGCGGCTTTTCTGAACGTTCACGAACTGTTCGACGACACAGGGGACGTAGCGCCTCTGGCACACCGGTTGCGACCGGTAACGCTGGGTGACGTAGTCGGGCAGAAGGAATTGACGGCTGCCGATTCGTGGTTTGCGGCACTGCTTAACGAAGGATGCGCTGCCTCCTGTATTTTCTGGGGACCTCCCGGCGTCGGCAAAACGACATTGGCGAATATCATGGCACGCACGGCAAACATGCCGTTTGCCCGCCTTTCCGCCGTTTCCGCAGGCAAAGCCGAGGTGCAGAAGGTGGTTGCTCGCGCCAAAGGGGAAGGACGCAGCTATCTCCTGTTTCTTGATGAAATCCATCGTTTCAATAAAGCGCAGCAGGATGTGCTGCTGCCGTATATTGAGGACGGCACGTTGATTTTGCTTGGTGCAACAACCGAGAACCCTTCTTTTTCACTGAATAACGCGTTGCTTTCGCGTTGTCGGGTGATTGTGCTTCATGCGTTGGATGGCGAAGCGATAAGGCAAATTATCACCCGTGCACTTGATGTCTTAAAAGATGAAACGGCGCAGTTTGGCGTGGATGAGGATGCGCAAATATGGCTGGCGGAAGCGGCTGCCGGTGATGCCCGATACGCATTGAATGCATTGGAAGCGTTGCTGGCTGCAGATTCTGAAAAGAACTGGTCGCTGGCGGAAGTGCAGGCGCATTGGAGCCGCAAATCGGCGCAGTACGATCGCAACGGTGATTTTCATTATGATATTATATCCGCGCTGCACAAATGCGTACGCGATTCCGATGCCGATGCGGCTGTATATTGGCTGGCGCGCATGCTGGAGGCGGGTGAAGAGCCGCTGTATATCGCCCGGCGGCTGATTCGCATGGCAACTGAGGATGTTGGCCTTGCCGATCCGCAGGCGTTGACGGTTTGCCTGAATGCACAGCGGATGTTTGAAATTCTAGGTTCTCCAGAGGGCGAGCAGGGGCTTTTTGAGGCAACGATTTATTTATCGCTGGCGGCGAAAAGCAATGCGACATATACGGCGGAAAAAGCAGCGCGGAAACTGGCCAGAAACGCGCCCGATGCGCCGGTCCCGATGCATTTGCGCAACGCACCAAGCAAGCTGATGAAAGAATTGGGGCACGGTGCGGGTTATCAATACGCGCACAGTGCTGAAGATGCGGTGGTTGCGCAAAAGCATGTGCCGGAAGGTGTGCAGGCCGAAGGTTTGTTTACCCCGAGCGAACGCGGTTTCGAGAGAAAACTCGGCGAGCGAATTCGCTGGTTGGCAGCGCGCAAAAAGGAGCTGAAAACATGAGGCAGTTGCTGGCGGTTGCCGCAGGGGGCGCTATCGGTGCGTCATTGCGCTGGCTGATGGCTGGTGCGGTGCAGCGCGCTAGCGGAGGTGCGTTTCCGTGGGGTACGTTTGCAGTGAATGCGCTGGGTAGTTTTGCGCTTGGATTTCTGTTTGTTTATCTGCTGGAGCGTTCGACGACCGGTGAATTGCTACGTTTGCTGATTACCGTTGGTCTGCTCGGCGCTTTTACCACTTTTTCCACCTACTCGCTGGAGTCGATTCGTCTGATGGAGCAAGGGGCTTTCGGTCTGGCTGCCGCGAATGTGCTCGGGCAGGTGTTTGTCTGTCTAGTTCTGACTTGGCTCGGCGTGCAGGTCGCACGGCTGATTTGATTGAAGGGAACAAGTTGAGGTGATCGTTCTGAGAGAAGAAAGCTATGGAGAAAAGTGAAACATGAAAACCGGTATTAAGATTGCGATGCGATCGGAAGTGATCCGTACCGCGACTAAGTTTGCACTGGTTGTCGGTCTGATTCTGGCGATCATTAATCATGGTGATGCGATGCTTGACGGCTCCATGCAAATGGTAGATTGGCTGAAAGTCGGTCTGACGATGATTGTTCCCTATACGGTTTCCACCTTGTCCAGTATCAGTGCCTACCGCTCCTGCGCTATTTCCCCTCCTAAAGAATCGTTGAACAAACCATAATTCGTGTTGCTGCATGTAAAATAAACGATTTCCGCGTTAAAGATTTGAGCCATAGCGTTTTCCTTCTGACCCGTTCGACTTTAATCGTGATTCAATGCTAAAATCAGGCTGCTTGTTCGGGTTGCTTCATCCAAGGGTAGCGCAGTTCAAGCCCTGTTTCGCAGTGGATGTATTGCAGGCCGGTGCGGGCTTCCATATTGATGGCTACCGGTGCTTGCAGGTTGGCGGTGACCCATGTTTTATCGGCGAACGGGTTGAGTACCAGCGTCCAGAAGGGCGATTCGTCGTCACCCAGTTTGAGGCATTGGCGATGCTCTTCGCTGAGTTGAGGTGCTGCTCCGAGGCGTTTTTCGTCCCACGGGGTGAGCAGGAAGGCTAATTCCGGGCAATCCACGGATTGCATGCAGATGATGTTGCCGCTGCCGTTGTAAATGAAAGCGAAATTTGTTGATTCCGGAAAACCGGTCATCCCTTGTGGAAAGTGGAAGGCATTGCCGGTTTCGGGTTGTTCTGTGGTGACGAGATTCAGTAGCTTCATGATGGAACTCCGTTGAGCCATTTTAGCGAATCACCGCTGCTGGATGCGCGATTTTCTTCCTGAATGCGTTCATATATTTCCAGACGATGCACCGGAATTTCGACTGGCGCTTCGATACCGAAGCGGACGTGTGTGCCATGTTGTATTTCCTGCACGGTGATGTGAATATCATCGCCGATATGGAAGGCTTGACCGCATTTGCGGCGGATAACCATCATCGCAGGAAGTTCACGAGAGAGAGTGAACGCAATGAGGCAACTTGGTTGTAGGCGGCTTGCAGGGCGATACTGCTTTGCTGAAGTTTGGCAATTGTCGAGGCAATATCGACACCTTCATGCTCGTTCAGGCGGTTGTCCATGGACAGGCCGATGTCGTTGAATAATTGCTGTTGCAAATCAAGCGAACGGATTTTTGCACCGACTTCGGCATTGAGATCAATCATGCTGTTGCCCGCATCGTTGAGCTGTCCGATTGCGGTCTGGACACCCGCTTGATCGTTACCGTTTAGCGCTGTCTCGAAAGTTTTGAAGGCGGTGAACATCTTGCTGAAAGCAGCCTGATCGCCACGCACATTGCTGGTGACAATCTGGGTAGTGGTAATCGCGACGGTGCGATCCTGTGCATTGCCATTATACACGATATTGCCGGAACCATCCTTGATGAATGCGGCGGCGACGGTATCGGTTCCGGAAAATAGCGATTGTCCGTCCAGGCGCTGATTGGCATAAGTAAATAACGACTCGCGCAGTTGCGTGATCTCGGCCAGCGCCGCCTGCCTGTCGGTGGCGGAAATTTGTCCGGAGGATTGCTGAACGGCCAGTGCCTGCGCGCGGACAATAATCTGCTGCATGCTGTTGATCATGGATAACGAATTATTCATACGCGTTTTGGCCGTATTGATGGCATTCAGGCTGGTTTCCACGCCTTTTTTCATGTGCCGGATATCCAGTGATTTTTTGTAATCCAGTGGTGCATCCGCAGGTCGTTGAAAGCGTTTTCCGGAGGAAACCTGTGCGTTGCCCTTGGCCTGAATATCAAGCTGATTGCGAATACCGGTGAGCAGGCTATCGTAGCTTTGTTGTGTATTAATTTGCATGGCGAACTACCTTATCAGGCTGAGCAACGAATCGAGCATCTGGTTGCTGGTCTGAATCACTTTGGCTGATGCCTGATAGGCACGCTGAAATTTAATCATGTTGATTAGTTCCTGATCGGTGCTGACACCAGCAATGGCTTGTCGTTGGGCGTTGAGCGATTGTGCTTCGGCAGAACGGAAAACACGTCCCCGACTGGCACTTTGAACGTGTGTTGCGTAGTTCACACCGAGGTTTGATGTTCTATCCAGCACGCTGGATTTTGTCGAGCCGTCCACACCCAATGCGGTGTTCTGGAAATTGATAATTTTTAGTGCAATGTCGTTTCCGCCGGGATTGTTCAGCGAGGTTGTGGCATTAATGGCCCCGGCGGCGATGTAATTGGCATTGGCTTTGATGGTGGCGGAGATGCTGATGTTCGCAGCACTGTTACCGTGGAAAAAAGAACCGATTTCATAAGCTGCGAGGAAGTTGCTGGTGTCTCCCGAGAAGCCGACGCGACCACTGCCTGCATTAATCACGATACGACCACTGCTATCCAGACTTGCCGTAATGCCGCTAACCGCAGTAAGTTGCGATATGACCTGATTGACGGTCGTGCTGCCCTTGGTAATGGTGATGTTTGTGCCGCCAGAACTTACTGGCGTGCCGGTTGAATCATAGACATGTACTTTGAAGCTGCCGCTTACAATCTGTGCCGCAAACGGGACATTTTGGGCTGCAGCATCCACCGCGCTGGCCGCTGCTGTCACGGTTTGCTCCGAGGTAACGGAGCCGGGCAGGGTCAATCCTGCACCGTTGGCATGCAGTTGATTCAGCCCGAAGCTCAGATTGGCCGCCAAGCTATCCAATTGGCTGATGTAACTGCCTAAGCGGTTGTCGCGCAAGGTAATCAAGCCGCCAATTTCCCCGCCGGAGTCGATACCGGAGACCGGGACGCCGTTTGCAGCAATCACCACGCCGGTAAAGTTGGTTCCGGCTGTGCCGCCACGCGCCAACTGGCGTGTATCGCTATCCTGCACCAGCAAGTCACCGCTCATACTTTGTAGAAGAAATGAACGGTTGTTCCCATTCACTGTTTGTACGGGCATGAGTGTGGATAAATCGCGTACGGCTATATCCCGCTGATCACGCAAATCGTTAGCCGGATTACTGCTTGCGCCCTCCTGTGCCGAAATTTGCGTATTCAGAGAGGCGATCTGGTCGAGCAGTAAATTCACTTTATTGATGCGATCGCTGATGCCTTGATTCGCACTGTTTTGCGCATCAACAAGTTGGCTGCGCATGGTGTTCAAACTGGTGGCAATATCCACGCCCCGGGCACGCACATTATTGCGTTGTGCGGCATCCTGAGGGTTATTGGCGAGCAGTTGATAGGCCTGAAAGAAATCATCGAGGCTGGTAGATAATCCGGGTGTATCCAGACTGCCGAAGACACTTTCCACGCCGTTCAGCCCTTGCTCCATTGTTTGCGAAAAGGCCAGTTGATTGCTGTTGGTATTGAGTGAACGGGTCAGAAACGGATCGACAGCGCGTTGAATGCTCTGGAGCTGTACGCCGCGTCCGAAATGAAAGTTAGCCAAGGTGTCGGGGGTCATGGTCGCCAGTTTTGCTGTTTGCCGCGAGTATCCGGGTGTATTGACGTTGGCGATATTGTGCGAAATCACATCAATGGCCTGCTGTTGGGCTTTGATGGAGGATGCCGCTGTGTTCAATGCGCCGGTAATCATGCGGCATCCCGCCGAGCATAGGTCTGTTTGGGTTCGATGGCACCGATATGTTGCAGAATGCCGACCGAGACCTCATGTGCCGCTTTCAAATGCAGGCGGGTGTCATCACCTGTTTCGCGTATATGCAGCATGCGCGTGTAGAGGTTGCGTCTTAGCGCCTGCAGCTCTTCCTGCCCTTGCGGTGTATGCATGTCAATAAAAGCACCGAGCGGCATATCGGATGGCGCGCCGCAACGGGTTAACAGCTTGCGGGTTTGTTTCTCCATTTCGGCAAGTGCTTGATGCGAGAGGGCGCGAAGTTCGGATAGCTGGCCAAGTGCATCGGCATCGAATTGATGCGCAGCCTGCTTTTCGCGCCCGGAGATTTGTTCGATATTGCGTGCACAGGCATCCATATTACGCAGCAGAGCACGCAATTGTTCGACCTGATTCCGGGTCATTACCATGATCGTTCCGATAGTGCATTGGCGATGATATGTGCGGCGATCTTTGCTGAATCAGCTTTATATTCGCCTTTTTCCAAGGCCGAGCGGATTTCCTCAATACGCTCCATTCGTACTTCCGGCATATCGGCCAGCATCACCTGCGCTTTTTCACGTAAAGCGGTAGCATCGGCGACTTGAACTTGTGCATTGGACGCCGATGAAGCGGAAGATGATTGGCGCTTCTTTCCTGCTGAACGGGGTGAGGAAATTTTGCTTCGGTTATTTGGACCGTTAATACGCATTTTCTCCTCCTGCGGTGCGTGTATTGTGGATATTCTGCTGTTGTCCGTTTACCAAATTATCGGCATGCACTGCTTCGCCTTGAGGTTGCTGGCTGAGCTGCCTGTAGAGGCTGCGCGCAATGCCTATCCGGCCCTGCTTGCCGACGGCTTCGGCGATGGCCTGATCAAGCATGGATGTTTGTACGTCTTCAGCGAAACCTTTGTTTAGAAAACCGGAATCGGGAACGGTTTTACGCATGGATGTCATCATTTGTTCGATAAAAAGCATTTCAAATTGCCGACTGGCTTGCCATAAACGGTCATTGGCCGGTGGCGTGGAACCGGCAGAAATTTGTGCCGGGATTAATTCACGGGTGTGCAGGGTGCTGTCAGCAGGGACGCGGTTCACAGTGCGCTGTTTTGCTGTTTTTGAAGCTGTTGCAGGATAGTCCGGCTGCTGGCGCATGACCTGCGAGATAACGGTTTCTACCAGATCCCTCATAATACCCTCAACTCGGCATGCAATGCACCGGCTGCTTTAATGGCTTGCAGAACGGCGATGAGGTCGTTGGGTGTGGCACCGACAGTATTGAGCGCCTGAACCAGATCGCTGAGTGATACTTTTTTGGGTAGAACAACCAGTTTGGCTTCCTCTTCGTCAACCTGCACATCGGTGCGCTCCACTGTGGTTGTATTGCCGCCTGCAAATGGTTTTGGTTGGGATACCTGAGGACTTTCGGTGACTGAAACGCTGATATTTCCGTGTGCTACAGCCACGGTATCAATGCGTACCTCGCTACCCATAACGATGGTTCCGGTTTTCTCGTCGATGACCACAACAGCCGGATGATCGGTGATGACATCAATGGCTTCGAGTTGGGCAATCAGACTGACAGCATCGCTTTTCGGATTGAGCACTTCGATAGAACCGGCATTCAATGCATGCGCTGCACGGTCTCCCAGCGTACGATTGATGGCATCGGCCATGCGCCGCGCGGTAGTGAAATCGGCATTTCTAAGATTCAAAACGATGCTCTTTTGATCATTTTGTAACGTATCCGGAGCCGCTTTTTCAATATTTGCTCCGTTGGGGATACGTCCGGCAGTGGGATGTCCTTTGACGACATTCGTGCCTTTGCCACCGGCTGTGAAACCGCCAATTGATATGGAGCCCTCTGCAATGGCGTAAACCTTGCCATCACCACCGAGCAACGGCGTAACCAGTAAATTGCCGCCGCGCAAGCTTTTTGCATCACCGACGCTGGAAACATTGACATCCAGTTTCTGGCCCGGGCGGGCAAATGGCGGCAACGAGGCTGTCACCATCACAGCTGCGATATTCTTTGGTTTGACGCTGGCGAAATTAACTTTATCGCGCAGGGAAATGCCCATGCGTTCCAGAATCGACAAAATGCTGTACACAGAAAATGGCGCATTTGTAGAATTGTCACCGGTACCGTTCAGACCGACCACGATACCGTAACCGACCAGCGCATTGCTGCGAATTCCTTCGACATCGGCCACATCTTTGATTCGTTCAGCTTGAACCATGCCGGGCATCAGCAGCAGGGCCAACAGCAGTGCGTGAAGCCGTAGCGGAGAAAAGAGGGACATCAGAATGGCCATATCTGATCCAGTGTGCGACCGAGCCAGCCTTCGTGGGCGACACTGGCCAGTTCACCGCCACCGCCGTAACTGATGACGGCCTGTGCCACTTTGGCGGATGGGATGGTGTTGTCGGGAGCAATATCATTCGAACGTACTACGCCGGAGAATGTCAATTCCTGTGGTTGATGGTTGATGGTGACCTGTCTGCGACCGCGCACCCGCATATTCCCGTTCGGGTAAACCTTGGTGACCACTGCGGTGATACTGGCGGTCAGGACATCCGAATTATTGGTGCTGCCGGAGCCATCGAAACTCTTGTCGTTACTGACATCAAATGCAGTGCCGGGTTTGAAATTCGGGTTTTTGTTGGCCAGTGACGTTTCGTAGCCGAACACCGCATTCAGGCTGGTTGTCTGGGATGATTTCCGATTCTTCTTTGTTCCCAGCGAGCGCGTGGCGTTGGTTTTTTCAGAAACGAGGACGGTCAGTAGATCACCGACATTTTGAGCTTTTGCATCGACGGCGAAGAAACCTCTTTTTCCGGCCCATAAAGAGCCACTTTCTTTTGCATCAGGCATGGGTTTCGTTAGCGCTTTCTCGACTTCCACGGCATGCTTGTCCTGCGTGACTTGATAAACTCCCGGCATGCAGCTGGCGAGGAGCACAAGCAGAGGCAACGTTAGCGTATAATTTATCGGAAAATATCGGTGTGGCATTATGCCCCTCCCGCATCAATGCGCGCACGATGCCCGTCGATGATGATGGCTTGCAGCACATCCTTGCTACGCAGGTTCTGTACGCGTACGCGATCCCCGACACCGGCATTCTTCAAGACTTTACCAGTGGCGGTTACCCGAACGCCGCCGATTCGGGTGAACAGAGTGATGCGGTCACCGTGTCTGAGTAACGAAGGTCGAGTGATACATGAAGAAAGTAGCGGCTGTCCGGCATGGACAGGGCGGGTTGTACGCGCCCCGACAAGACCTGCCGATTTCTGCCACCACGTTCCGGTGATGCCCGCCATATCAATACGTTTGCGCATCAGTTGTTTGGCCTGAATCCGGGTACGTGGCGGCATGTCGGTTCTTGCTACCATTGCTTGTGCCCACCAGTGCAGACGTACCGGCACGTACCAGCGTTGCAGTTGTCCGTCGCGTTGTTGCTCGGCAATTAGTGATAGACGGGACGGGTGAAGGGAAAAGTTTGGTAGACGCCACTTTATACTACCGCTTGTGGCCGGCCAGCGGATGACCTCTGCCAGTTCCGCTGTAGCGCCCTGATGTTTGATGCCGTCGGCGAAGAAGCGCGTGAGTGAATCCCGCATGGCCTGATCAATAGTCGTTGCGTTGGCTGCAAGGGGTTGCCCAAGCACCAGAAGAGCGGGCAGCAGCAGCGCGAAGAACAGTTTTTGATACAGGCGCATCATGGCTTAACGTCTGATGTTATTGGCCATTTGCAGCATTTCGTCGGCTGCTTGAATGGACTTGGAATTCATTTCATAAGCGCGTTGCGCGGCAATCAGGTTGACCATTTCTTCAACCGTATTGACGTTGGACATTTCCAATGTGCTCTGGGCAATGGAGCCGATACCGTTGGCACCGGGGGTACCGTTAATCGGTGTGCCGCTGGCCTGACTTTCCTGAAAAATCGAGTGGCCGATGGCGGTCAGGCCGCCGGGATTACTGAAATCAGCTAGCTGGATTTGACCGACGGTTGTTTGCAAATTACCCGGCTGAACCACAGAGACGGTACCGTCCGGTGAAATACCGATGGACAGTGCATCGTTCGGGATGGTCAAGGCAGGCTGCACGACATAGCCGTCCTGAGTGACCAGCTGGCCTAGACTGTCGATGGCGAAGGAGCCGGTACGGGTGTAACCGAGATCACCGTTGGGCATTTGAATTTCGAAGAAACCCCGACCTTCGATGGCCATATCTAGGTCATTGCCTGTTTGCTGAAAGCTGCCTTCTGCGAAAATCCGTGAGATGCCCGCAGTGCGCACACCTAGGCCGACTTGAACACCGGAAGGGACTTCATTGCCGGAGCTGTTCTGGCGTCCCGGTGCTGCGATCTGCTGGTACATTAAATCCTGAAAATTGGCGCGTCCGCGTTTAAATCCTGCGGTATTAACGTTGGCAAGATTGTTAGAAATAACATCCACATTCAGTGCCTGAGCCGTCATGCCCGTGGCTGCTGTCCATAGTGATCGCATCATAATTTTTCTCCTTTATATCTGCATATTTGCTGTCGGTCTAAGGACCTTGCACCTGACCGACCTGCTGATTAAGCAGCGAAGTTTGCTGATTGTATTGCTCAATCATTTTAATCATCGCCTGATAATTGCGTAGCGTTGTAATCATTTCGGTCATCGCCAGAACACTGTTGACATTGGATGACTCCAGCGCCCCCTGACGAACAGAAGCCCCGCTGGCCGGCGTGGTGTTGGCGGGCGGTGTTTTGATCAGCACGTTGCCAATGCGCTCAATATTTGCGGGATCACTGATATTGACCATGCCCAGTTCTGCAACCCGGATTCCGTTAACGAATATTTCCCCGAGATCGCTTGCGGTAATGGTTCCGCGCGGCAGTTGAATGGCCGATCCGCCGGCATCCAATACGGATTTTCCATCTTGCGTCAGTAACATGCCTGTGGCATTGAGTTTGAAGTTTCCAGCTCGCGTGTAGGCTTCTTCGCCGGGGGCCACCCGAATTTTGAACCATGCATCGCCGAGAATTGCGAAATCTAAATTATTTCCGGTCTGCTCTATATTGCCTTCGCCGGTATCAATATACTGGCGGCCCATTTTCAGGAAAGCCGCCGGTGCGGTTGCCGGATTGCCCGTTGCCGAGGACTGATTGGTGAACACGGTTTCGAAAGAGGCCCGGCTGCCGAGAAAACCGACCGTGTTGACATTAGCCAGATTGTGGCTGATGTTGTCCATTTTTTTCTGGGCCATCTGACCGCTGACACCAGCTACGAAAAAGCCACTACTCATTGGACACTCCTGAAAATTTATTTAACCGTTGTATTGGTGAATGACATGCAAAAGCAATGCCAAGAACCGGCAAGCGGAAAACGTTGAAAATAACGGGTCTATACATCGGAAGGATACTGAACGGGCAAATATTTCCGTTTGGAAGCAGCTAATTTTTCCGCCAAGTGCTTATCGGTAGCGTAAAGAAAGACCAATAATTCAGCGATCAGACGGTAGGCATTCTCCGGAATATCAGACCCTTTTGGAACGCGAGCCAGAAGATTGGCCAGCGAGGTGTTCTGATGGATACTGATGTGTTCTCTGCGTGCCAGTTCCAGAATGCGTTTGGCTGTTTCACCGAGTCCGGCAGCCAGCACTTTGGGTGCGCCCGTTTCTTCCGGGTCATAGCTGATGGCGACAGCGACTTTGCGGCTCGCATGGCGCTCGGCACTCATGCCAGTCGCTCGCTCATTCGTTCAGAGCCGGTATCGGGAAGGCCATGTTCAAGTTTGCCGGAAATGCCGGGGAAAGCGCTATCTTGTTGTTGCAGCCAATCAGCGAAAGCTGTGCGCAATTCGCTGATTGGGTCATTTTGTGCAGCATGAAGATGGAGTTGCAGCGCACCCGAGGTTTCCGTTGTCGTTTGTCCGATAATATTACCGTATAGGTTGAAAGCAATGGCACCAAGTTTATCCAGATCCAGACGGCCTGAAAGAATAAAGCTCTGCGCATCAATCCGGCGATTTAGAATTCCACGCGGTTGGTCGTCTGATTGGTCATACCAGAGCAAGGAATTGCCATCGGGGTTGGCATCGCCGTACCATGGCAGAGCATTTTTTCCATCGTGACGTTGTGGTTGATTCATGTGCGGCCAATCGGGTAAATCACCAGCGGTTTGTCTGGATGCCTCTGTTCCTGTTCTGACTGATTTTTGCTCGTGAGAAGTATGCAGACGACTGTTTCGAGACAACTCGGTGTCAAGCATGCCCGCGAGTAATTTCAGTGTTTGCGCATCCGATAATACACGAAAACGTGCCGGAATATCGCGGGTAATCAGTTGCATCCAGACTTCGCCCATTGGTGTAGATGGCGGCACTTCGGCTAACAGGCGGTAACTGCCCAGAATCAATAATGCCGTACCGGGGACAGCGGATGGCATAAGACGTGCCGAGATAATGCTACCTTCGGGCCATGGCAAGCGGGTCAGTGAAGCCGCCTGCACATTGTCGGGCAGATTAAGCATCTGGGGTGTAATGATAGGAAACACGATTTATACCGGGCGCTGCTCGTTCAGACGCAACAGCAGTTGGACCCGGGCTAGCGGAATATCAAGTTGCGCAGCGATTTGTTCGGCCTGCTGACCCATACGATGCATTTGTAGAATCTCCTGTACGCTGCTTTTGCTGGACTCCGGGGAGGGAGAAGACGCAGATTTAATGCTTGTTGAATCATCTTGGCTGCGCTTTGTTGATGTTCGATAATGTTCTATTTTGGCATTGTCCTGCGTATAGGTGGTGTCGCCGTCAGAATCATTCGATTGTGGTTCTTTAGCGCGTTGTAGTTGTTTGATTTCCTGTAGTGCGTTTGCCAGATGGTGACTGGCCTCTTCAAGTTGTTCGGATGCTGTAGAAAGCATTGTTTCGACAGCTTTTTGACGCTTTACATTGCGCGCCCACGCAAGCCAGAGGCCGCCGATAGCGAGAATAATCAGCACATTGAACAGCGTGGTAAAAATATCAGCCGAATGGGTCGTCGAAATGAAAAGCCCGGACATTTTAGCGTTCCTCCGGAGTATCAAGATGAAGTAAGCTGCGAATGCGCAGCACCATTTGCGAGTGGATCTGGGAAATGCGTGATTCGGTCAGGTTAAGAATCAATGCCACTTCTTTCATGTTCAGTTCTTCAAAATAGTATAGCGTGAGCAGGATACGTTCGCGGACCGGAAGTTCTTCGATGCATTGTGCCAGTTTGTCAGAAAATTGACGAATTGCGGTTTGTTCCTCTGGACGCTGTTCGTTGTGGTTCTCCAGAACGCCCAATACATCCAGCGCGTCCTCGTCATCGCCGACTGCGGGAAGGTCATCGAAATAGACGATAGCCATGCCGCGCACTTGCTGCAGGCGGTCGCGATATTCACTGACTTGCAAGCCGAGCTGCGTTGCGATTTCTGCCTCTTCAGCCGGGCGACCATAGCGTTGTTCCAGTTCGATCATGGCTTTTTGCAATTGTTTGGAGGCATCGCGCAGACTGCGTGGAAGCCAGTCGAATTCACGGATGTAATCAATCATCGCGCCGCGAACCCGGTAACCGGCAAATGTTTTGAACAGTACGTCGCGTGACGAGTCGAAACGGTTGGCTGCATCCAGCAATCCGAGCACCCCTGAGTTTATTAGATCATCCATTTCTATTGAGTTCGGAACCCGCTGAATGAGCTGCCCGGCGTGGTAGCGGATCATCGGCAGATATTCCTGTAGCAGTTGCTCTGCACTGCCCAGTGTTTTGTCCTGAGTAGGAAGATAGGCGGTAGCCTTCATGGCTGACGCTTCACCATATTTTCTGTGGCATTTTCCTCGTTGGGTTGCAGGATTGATTGCAACAAAGCGAAAAGCATACCCATCCAGCCACCGCTGATGGATAAAATTAACGTCCGGTATGCACTATCAGCCAGATCAAGATTGAAAAGAAGCGCGACGATGATACCGCTTAGCAATCCCAGACAAATACCATAAATCGTTGCATGTTGAACTGACATTAACGAATCCCTCCCATGTTATGTGGCATTTCCGTGGCGGGATCGGCTTGTTCTCCATTGAGCGCGTTGCGCAGGCTGTGTTGCCAGAAAAAACGAAGTCCGCTGCTGCGTGACGTATCACGCGGGTTGTGCAACACAGCATCAAGAGCTGTTGCCAAACTGGTCGGAAATTGTTCAGAAAAAGGAGATTGCGAGCGAATGGAATTCCGAACCGACGGATCGCGTTGCAAGTGGCCCATCAATTCAAGGTGAACGTTCAAATAACGGTCAGCTACGGACAACAGACGCCGGAAGACAAGCTGTGCTTCCCTTTCATCGGCCTGATTGATGATGACCATGAAGTGATCCGTGTCGCGCTGCTGGGATAGCACCTTGATCAGCGCATAAGCATCGGTTAGCGAGGTGGGGTCGGGTGTAAGAACAATGAGCGTACTTTCCGAAGCGGAAACGAAATATAAAACATTGTCACTGATACCTGCGGCGGTATCAATAATAACCACATCGTAGTCGCTGCTAATGGCTGACATTTCATCCAGCAGTAGCTGTTGTTGTGCTGTGGCCAGTGCGGTTAGTTCGTGCAGGCCCGAACCGCCGGGTAACACATCAAAACCGTGACCGCTATCCACAATAATGTCTTTCAGGCGGCTTTGACCTTGCAGAACTTGATGAATAGATTCCGGAGCGGAGATGCCGAGCATCACATCGGCATTAGCCAAACCCAAATCAGCATCCATCAACAGCACCCGTTTACCCAGCTTTGTTGCGTGTGAAGCAAGTTGCAGCGAGAAAAAAGTTTTCCCGACACCTCCTTTTCCACTGGCTACGGCAATGACTTGCGGTGAAGTTTGAGGCTGTGTTTCAGGCTGTGTTTCAGGCTGTAATCGCGATTTAGTCATGCCGTCTCCTTGGGCCTATTTTTTCCCAGTAACGTGGCCAGCGTTGAGGGATTTAACCAACCCAGTTGATCGGGTACGGCAGAGCCGAAACTGCAATATGACAGCGGCAAACGGGCAGCAGCAGCCCAATTCACCACTTTTCCAAGCCCCGCTGTTTCATCAATCTTGCTGACCAGCAGGTCGCTGATATTCCGTTCAGCAGCAGCATTGAGCAGTGCCATGCCATCATTTTCATCCAGACTTGCCGGTAGCAGCAGCATGTGGCGGTCGGGCGACAACTTCTGCCAGAGCGGGGCCTGTCGCAGGTATGCACGCTGACTTGCCTGCGACCATCCTTCGCTGTCAATAAGCAGCAAACGTGCCGATTCAGTTTTTTTGAGGATATTGCTGGCTTCTTGTGCATGACGGAGTGCATGCAACGGCATTTCCAATACCCCTGCATATGCGGCCAGTGTTTCAAGTCCGGCCATGCGTTCTGTATCGGTGCTTATCAGCGCGACTTCAACGCCTTTCAGGCTGAAGTGGGTGGCCAGATTGGCAATCATCGTTGTTTTTCCCGCTCCGCCCGGACCGCTAACGAGCACAACCTCGCGTTGTTTCTGCGGATTAAGGCGTTTTCCCCAACGCAGACAGGTTGCCGAGGTGCGTTGGTCGTTTACCATGGATGGCGCTATATCGGATGCATGTACTGCGGACACACCATTTTTAAGCATAATGTCAAAACACTGACGTTCCGCCTCATTTTGCAGGGTGGTACGAAATGTGTTGGATTCCTGCCGACTTAAACCGTTGACGATACGTTCGAGGTTTTGCATGGATGTTTGCATTCTGTTGTGTATCTCAGCATTGGGCTGTTTGGCGGTATTTGTTTGTGTCGGCGGGGATGGCGTGTCGAGTGCGGCGCGCACCTGCCAGTTTTTCTCACCTGCTTCGTCGATACTCTGATGGCGGTCGAGAATGAGGGCTTCCGGGCCGAATTCTTTGCGTACCAGCGACAATGCCTGATGCAGGCGGGGAGCGGTAAAAACACGTATCCGCATGTTACAAGCCCACCTGATCCAGTGGATTCACAGTGATGTTTGCCGGTACTTCAGCAATGGAAAGCACGGCCACCCTCGGCATAATTCGGCCCAGTGCGTGCGATAGCGGTGCACGCAGCAGCGGCGAGGTCAGAATAACGGGAATATCCACATCGTTACGCGAGATGGTATTGGTCATCTGGGTGGCAAAACGCTGCCATTGCTGCACATCAAGCGGCAGGCTTAATCCGCTTTGTACGGCTACCCGGTCACTCATGGTCTGTTCGAGTGACGGATCAATGGTAAAAACCTTTAATTCACCCTGTTCGCCAAGGTATTGCTGCACGATGGAGCGCCCGAGACGGGTGCGTACCTGCTCGACCATGGCATCCACATCGCCGCCTGAACCGGCATGGTCTGCCAATGTTTCGAGAATAGCCATCAGATCGCGAATCGGAACCCATTCGGCCAACAGGCGTTGCAGAACATTTTGTAACAAGCCGTGCGGAACCTGTGCAGGAACCATGTCCTCGACCACTTTCGGATGCCGTTCAGACAGGTTATCAAGCATTTCACGTACCTGTACCCGATCAAGTATTTCATGGGCATTGCGGCGAAGGATTTCGGTAATGTGGGTGACGATGACGGTAGCCGGATCGACGACTGTATAGCCGGAAAGTTCCGCCTGCTGACGCATATCGTTGCCTATCCACAGAGCGGGCAGGCCGAATGCAGGTTCCTGCGTTGCCACACCCTCAATATCCGGCCCGGAATGTTGTCCTTTCAGTGCCAGAAGATTGCGCGGACGAATTTCGCAGCGACCAATCTCCGCACCACGGATGAGGACGCGGTATTCACCGACGCCGAGTTGCAGATTGTCTTTAATATGCACCGGCGGCAGCACGAATCCTATATCTTTGGCAACCTGCCTGCGTACTGCTTGCAGACGGTCAAGCAGGTTGCCGTCGCGACCGGATTCGACCAGATCAATCAGTCCGTAGCCTACTTCCAGACGGATAGGGTCAAGGGTTAGCAGGTCGGAAATCGGTGTTTCACTTGGTGCTTGGACGGGAGAAATTTCAGTTTCGTTATTTTGTGCAGCCTTTTCCGTTGCCCCGGTTTGTATATACCACCCGCTAAATCCGAGTGCCAGCGCGAGCAGCAGGAATGGAATAAATGGCAGGCCGGGAACAAGCGACATAAGCAGCAGTGCGCCTGCAGCGATCATATGTACACGCGGATTCTGTGTGAACTGCTTGCTTAATTCTTCCGGCAGGGTGTTGGAACCTCCGGCGCGGGTAATAATGATGCCTGCTGCAGTCGAGATAACCAATGCTGGAATCTGCGAAACCAGCCCATCGCCAACGGTAAGGATGCTGTAAACATTAACCGCATCGGCAAGCGACATACCCTGTTGCATGGTTCCGATAATCAAACCTGCAAAAATATTGATAGCCGTGATAATCAGCCCGGCAATGGCATCGCCACGCACAAATTTTGACGCACCATCCATAGCGCCGTAAAACTCCGCTTCGCGGGAGACGGATTCACGGCGTTCGCGGGCTTCTTTATCCTCAATCAATCCGGAATTCAGATCTGCATCAATGGCCATTTGTTTGCCGGGCATTGCATCCAATGTGAAACGCGCGGCGACTTCGGCGATACGCGTCGAGCCTTTGGTGATGACAATAAAATTGATCAATACCAGAATCAGAAACAGAATCAGGCCGACGACGGTGTTGCCACCGACGACAAATTGCCCGAAACCTTCAATGACGCGTCCGGCAGCCGCCGGGCCTTCCTGACCGTGCAACAGGATAAGCCGTGTGGTGGCTACGTTCAGGGATAAACGAAAAAGTGTTGTCAGTAGCAGGAGTGACGGAAAAACAGAAAAATCCAACGGTTTGAGTACATAAACAGATGTCAGAAGGATGATGATTCCGATGGTGATATTGATGGCCAGCATGATGTCCATCAGCCATGTTGGTAACGGCACAATCATAATCAGCAGAATGACAAGCACACCGATAGCCAGAACGACATCGGTGTTGCGTCCGATTTTCTGGAAAGCGAGTGTTGCTACTGCCTGCATGTTTACCCCTTGTGGTTATCGTGCCGCGTGCATTTTGAACACTTCTGCCAGAATAACGGCAACGGCTTCGTACAGGTCTTCCGGAATTTCATAGCCGACCTTAACCGCCTTAAACAAGGATCTTGCCAAAGGTCGATTTTCGCGAAGCGGGATGCCATTCTGACGGGCGATTTCTCTTATTCTTTCTGCTGTTTTTCCTTTGCCTTTGGCGAGCACTTTCGGGGCAGCGGGAGAGCCGGGTTTATACGCGAGGGCAATAGCTATATGCGTTGGATTGGTAACGATAACATCGGCTTTGGGTACGTCGGACATCATACGATTACGTGCCTGTTCCTGCTGGATTTGGCGAACTTTCGCTTTCAGGTGCGGATCGCCTTCAGTATCTTTGTTTTCATCCTGCAATTCCTTTTTTGACATACGCATGCCTTTGGCATGCTCCCAGCGCTGGTAGAGCACGTCAGCCAGTGCGATAAAGAAAAAAATCAATGCAGTGAGAGCGGCAAGTTGCAGTGTCCCGCTTAATGTCAGCGCGACAATATCGTTAATATCGAGGCGGCTGGAGCGGATTATTTGTGGCATCAGGTTGTCAATGACGATCCAGCATGTCAGAGAAATGACACATAGTTTGAGCAGCGATTTTATGAATTCCGCTATTCCCTTGCTGGAGAAGAGGCGTTTTATGCCGCTCATCGGGCTGATTTTGGAAAATTTCGGTTTTAAGGTTTCAAAACTGAAGACCGGCCCGGAGACGACGAAGGTGACAAGCATACCGAACAGCAGCATGGGCAAAACAAGCGGCAAAATGATTGCCGCCATATCGCCGCCGACGTTGAATAGCAGCGTTTGTATACCCTGACCGTCGGTACGCAGAATAGCGGGTGATGCCGAGAGGTAAAAAGTGACCATGTTCATCAGGCGTTGTCCGGTCCAGGCGGCGATACCGGTCACACCGATACCGGAAATAACCAGAAAAGCGATGGCGGTTGACGGCTCTTTGCTCATCGGGACTTGCCCTTTATTACGCGCATCCTCAAGACGTTTCGGAGATGCATCCTCGGTTTGTTGGGTTTTATCCTGTTCTTCAGCCATGACTTATCCGCCAGCCAGCTGCCGCAAAAATACAGGAATATGCCAGGCATAATTGCGAAATTCGTCTTGTAGCAGTGACATGAATGCTGGCAGCGATAGAGCGAAAATAAGCAGACCCAGTCCGATGGTGATTGGGAAACTGACAAAGAAGATTTGAATTTGCGGTACAGCGCGCGACAACAGCCCGAGTGCGGCATAAGCAAACAGCATCAACAACAAAACCGGCGCGGATAATCTGAGCCCGAGAGTAAACATATCCGCAGTCGCATTGCTGAGCCCCTGCCAACCGGAAAATGACCACGGGTGACCCATTGGGAACAGGGTGAATGAATCGGCAAGTGCGAGCAGCAACGCATGGTGCGCACCCGTAGCCAGCCACATTAGCATGGCCAGAACCACAGCAAGCTGGCCGACAATGGCAATTTGCGCGCTGGTTGACGGGTCGAACACATTGGCAATGGCCATGCCCATCTGATAACTCATAATTTGTCCGGCCAGTTGTACCGAGGCGAAAATAAGTTGTGCCATCAAGGCCAGCATGCCTCCGATAAGCAATTCCTGTCCGGCTATCAGCGATAAAGCCAGCGGCGAGGCGGGGATTTCCGGAATTGTGGTGCGAACAATGGGAAAAATGAGTAGGGATATGATGCCGATGAGCCCGATTTTGGCCTGAGCCGGCACCAGTTTATTCCCGAGAACAGGGAGAAACAGCATCATGCTGGATACTCGGATCAGAACCAGCAGACCAGCGATAATATCCGCAATGGTGACAATGGGCGGAAGCATATTTGTTTAGCGCAACAATCCGGGAATACTCTCAATGAGCTGGCGGGTAAAAGAGACCATAGTTTTGGTGAGCCATGGTGCAACCAGTACCATACTGCCAAAAACAGCGATGATTTTAGGCACAAAAGTCAGCGTCATTTCCTGAATCTGGGTGACAGCCTGAAATAACGAAATGGCGACACCGATAACCAGCGCCACCATGAGCATGGGCAGCGACAGTATGAGCACCATACGCAGAGCTTCTGTGCCGATATGTATAACGGTATCCGGGGTCATGCCTGAGTAAAAGCAAAGGGCGGGCCAAGTTTGCCCGTGTCCCATTAATATGGGACATGCAGAGCGTGGCCGCATGCTTTAGCATCTGCCGCTTCAAAAGTGCCGGGGGGCGTGTTGACATGGGGATTCCAAAATTAACGAACATTCTGAACATTCTGAACATTCTGAACATTCTGAACGGACAGCAGCGATTGCAGTCGTTGAAGGTCGGCGTTCACAGATATTTGATGTTTTTCGGGTTTGCGTTTGTCTTAATCGGCGCATTCTTGTTGGCGAAATTGCCTATTGCTGATTTTATAACAGGTGGCGATGCCATTACTTCGCAAGCGGTAGCAATTGGAGATTCGATGTCGTGGCTGGATGGCATCGAATTGATCCCCGTCGCGCGCTCCGGCGAAGCTGATGATGAAGTGCTTGAAGTTGATGATGAAGAAAAGGATGAAAACAAAAACAAAAACGAGAATGAACATGAAAGCTCTGATGAATCAGGGGAAGTCGATGCCGAAGATCAGGGTGATGGAAATATTCCTCCAGCGCCTGATACCATGCCGCCGGTGGTTTCGGCACCTG
This sequence comes from Zetaproteobacteria bacterium, assembly GCA_003233235.1. Lineage (GTDB taxonomy): Bacteria > Pseudomonadota > Zetaproteobacteria > Mariprofundales > Mariprofundaceae > UBA1543. The sequence goes on along the minus strand of QILF01000044.1, from coordinate 3,252 downwards.
CACCGATAACGATTGAAGCAACAGGCCTCACCACGGCTGTCCTGTTGGGTGTGGCGACAGCTATTGATCATGTGAGTGGTGTGCTTGTGCCGTTAAACAATGCGCCTGCGGCTTTTCCTGTGGGTGTCACGACGGTCACTTATACGGCCACCGATGCAGCGGGTAATGTGGGAACGGCGCTGCAAACAGTGACGGTGGTGGATACCAAGCCGCCTGTAATCGCGGTTCCCGTCGCCGTGACGGCGACATCGGGGAATAACCTTCCCGTGGCGGTGAACATCGGCACGGCCACGGCGACTGATCTGGTAAGTGGTGTTGTGCCGGTAACGAACAACGCCCCGATTACATTTCCGGTCGGAACCACCACGGTCATTTATACCGCGACGGATGCGACTGGTAACACGGCCACAGCAACCCAATTTGTCATTGTGAACCTAGTGGATGTAACACCGCCTGTGGTAACGGCTCCGATAGCCGTTTCCATTGAGGCTACGGGAACGACGACTTCCGTGCCTCTGGGTGTGGCATCTGCAATGGATCTGGTGGATGGCGTTCTTACCGTTGTCACAAATAATGCGCCTGCACTGTTTCCCGTTGGCGTGACGACGGTGATTTACACAGCCACCGATGCCGCAGGGAATGTGGGAACGGCGACGCAAACAGTGACGGTCATCGACTCCACGCCTCCTGTTATCACAACGCCTGCGAATGTCACTGCATCATCGGGAGATAAGCTGCCTGTTGTCGTTGTGCTTGGTGTAGCGACGGCTTTTGATTTGGTGGATGGCGTAGTTGTTGTCAGCAACGATGCGCTGACCTCTTTCCCGGTGGGCGTGACGACTGTGACCTACGCGGCGACCGATGTCGTCGGAAATACGGCCACGGCGACGCAACAGGTGACGGTGAACCTGGTGGATACGACACCGCCGGTAGTGACTGCTCCGGCAGCGATTACGGTTGAAGCTATGGGTGCAACAACAGCGGTTACACTCGGAACAGCTACCGCAACAGATATGGTAGACGGTGTTCTGATACCCGCCAATAATGCTCCGGCGGGTGGATTCCCCGTTGCTTTAACCACCGTCATATGGAGCGCTACCGATGCGGCGGGCAATTCAGGCACGGCGACGCAGGTCGTTACAGTTACCGATACCACTGCACCATCGTTCGCCGCGCCATTGGATACAAATCTCGTCTCCAGCAACGGTAACCCGGTGGCCAACAATATCGGTACCATTACGGCTACCGATCTCGTCGATGGTACAGTCGCGGTGACCAGCAATGCGCCTGCATCTTTTCCGGTTGGAACGACCACAGTTATATACACAGCCATCGACGCTGCAGGTAATGTGGTTTCGGCCACCCAAATCGTGACGGTGACTTATATGCCGCCTGCTCCGCCAGCTGCTGCGGCGATTCCGGATGCTAGTTTTGGTGCGACGTACCGTGCGATTGTTCCAGTGAATGCGACGATTGCCGCCTATGATCAGAAACGATTTTCGATTATCACCGGCATTGTCAACGATTTGAACGGCCAGCCTGTCAGCGGTGTAAAAATCAGCATCCACAAACATCCCGAATATGGTTCCAGCAGCACCGATGCCGCAGGGCGTTATTCGCTGCCGGTGGATGGCGGCGCGTTGTTTACCGTGGATATGATTGCCAGTGGTTATTTGATGGTGCAGCGGCAGGTAAAAACCGAATGGAATGACGTTTTCACCAGCGAAACCGTCACCCTCATTCCGCAAGATAACAAAGTGACGACGATTACCTTTGACGGTAATCCGGCGACAAAAATAACGCATAGTTCGACGCCGGTCACCGATATAGACGGGACGCGTGCTACACATCTGGTTTTCTCCGGCGATACCATAGCCAGCGTTAAGCATGCCGATGGCAGCACCACGCCGTTAACCGGGCCGTTTATCGTGCGCACGACAGAATTTACCAGTCCGGATACCATGCCGGGAAACTTGCCGCCGACCAGCGCATTTACCTACTGTTCTGATTTACGGGTGGATGGAACGGCATCGACCGATACGATTCAATTTTCCAAACCGGTGATTATGTATATTGACAATTTCCTTGGTTTTCCGGTCGGCGAAGTAGTGCCGGTGGGTTATTATGATCGTGATAAAGCTGTCTGGATGCCGTCCGATAACGGTGTTGTGGTGCAGCTTTTGGATGTGAATAACGATGGTTTTGTCGATGCGCTGGACAGCACGGGCGACGGGCAGCCCAACGATTTAAATGCCGATGGTTTTTTTGCCGACGAAGTGGCCGGAATTGCAGGGAATTCGCTTTATGCTGTCGGCAATACCTACTGGCGAGAAAAAATCACCCATTTCACGCCGTGGGACAGCAATTGGCCATATGATTTACCTGCTGGAGCCACTGCCCCGCCTGCATTGGTACCGTTTGTCGAAGGGGAGACGAATTGCCCGGATGAAGGCCATGCCTGCATCGGCTCCGAGGTATCGCGCGAATCGCGGATTTTCTCTGAGGATATAGCCATTCCCGGTACGGATTTAAAGCTGCACTATAAGTCCAGCCGTACCACGGCTTATAAACAGATCATTACCATTCCGGTGACCGGCGCAACCCCGCCTGCCAGTGTTCAATCGATTACAGCAACGGTTCTGCTTGCCGGTCATTCGTTTGTGTACAACGTACCTATCTTGCCCGATCAGGAAGTGAAAGTCGTCTGGGACGGGTTGGATTATCTCGGCAACCGTGCCGTCGGAAACATCAATGCGCATGTCACGGTTGAATATGCCTATCAGCTAGTTTACAGCCGTGCCGCAGCAAGCAACGTGCGTGCCTTCGGTCAATCGGGGCAGCCCGGAATCCTGATCGCCAGTCGTAATAATATAATGGCGAGAACGGCGCAGAAATTTAGCGTGAAAGTCAGTATAAATCCGTTGGCTACGCTAGCTGCGGGCTGGTCGATGAGTGAACAGCATCAGTTGGAAAAGGGGGTTGTCTACAGAGGCGATGGAGGCAACGGCAGGTCTGCGCAGTTTATTCTACCAGCGATTATTACCACTGCCACGCAGGCAGCACTGAGTCGCCCTAAAAGCATTGCTGTTGCTTCAGATGGTAGCCTGTATATTGCTGATAGCTGGAATCATCGAATCCGTAAGGTAAGCCCGGATGGCATCATTACCACTGTAGCAGGAACAGGGGTTCAAGGGTTTTCCGGCGATGGCGGCCTAGCCACGCAGGCAGCACTGAGTCGCCCTAAAAGCATTG
>QILF01000134.1 GCA_003233235.1 Zetaproteobacteria bacterium | reverse complement strand
GGGGTTAGATGGCTGTTTTTCTAGGAGTTAAGCGTTGTGTCGCCTTAATTGTCTTATGCATAATTCAGGCTAGAAGCCCAGCTTTTCTTTAGTAGCGTTTGTTGGTTCTGATTTCTTTTCAATAGTTAGCTAGTATTATATTACGGTGATAGTTTGGGTGCTTCTTCTTTCTTGAGCGGCCAAGAAAGAAGCAAAGAAGGCCGCCCGGCGAAGCTGTGAATTCCCGGCTCGTGCGCTTGTGAAACGGGTACAAAATTAAACAGATAGTTGTGCTTCACCCGTTTCGCAAACACCCGGTCCGGCACAGCTTCAAATGGGAATCAAGGTCAGGAACCATTCAAAACCGCAGCTACGGCATAGGACACTAGGCATGCGTTATCCGCGTTGTTTGTTTACCTGAGATGTGAGAAACGGCTATGAGTTCTCCGATTGAATATGTTGCATGGGGTCCATTCTTTCATGCAGCACATTTACAATGACGATATGATCTTGCTTGGCGATATAGAATACAATGTGTTTACCGGCAGGATGGCTGCGCAAAGCATGGTGAAGGTCGGGTCGGGTTTTTCCTTGCACGGGTTTTATAGCCAATGAGCAAAAGCAATCATCAAGCATCCTCAAATAAGTAACACGCTGTTTTTTACCCCATGTTTTCTGGGTGTGATTGGCTATTTGCATCAGGCTGGCTTTAGCATCGGCTGTAAGTCGAAACGCCACCATCAGCTACTTTCATGATCCGTATCATGCATCAGTTGATCAAATGAATAATCGACATAAACACCATTCTCGGCATCATCAATAGCAGGCAGTAATATCGTTTTCAGCTTGGCCAGTTTCAGTTCGTAAAGTAACGCTTCATTGGTGTCAATATTACGGATTGCTTCACGCACAAACTCGCTGGCATTGTTATACATGCCACTGGCCACTTTGCTTTGAACCAGATGCATTAATTCAGGTGTGAGAGAAACATTCATGGTGGGCATGAGCCGCCTCCTTACAGTAAGCTATAATCCTAGACTATTGGCAATCATTGCGCATACTTTGCCATAAATGCACTTTTCCTGCAACCATAACAGCATAACTGATTGGTTTGTTAGTAACACATAAGCTGTCCGCATCAGTAGCGCAGAGGAAAAGAGGTCTTGTTTCGTGGATTCTGGGATTTTTTCTTTCTTGAGCGGCCAAGAAAGAAGCAAAGAAGGCCGCCCGGCGAAGCTGTGAAATTCCGGCTCGTGCGCTTGTGAAACGGGCACAAAATAAAACACGTGGTTGTGCTTAATCCGTTCCACAAACACCCGTTCCGGCACAGTTTCAAACGGGTATCAACGTCAAAATCTATTCAAAAACTGGTCAAAACCGGAATCAGAGAATATAGCGCGATAAATTTTTATTTTTGGCAATAAAATGCCCGTAGCGGCATAGCTTTAGCAGGGTATAGGCAAGGTTAAAGTCGTTTTTATTTGCGGTTGGTGCGTTGAAAGCGTGTTGTGTTTTGTCGTTATGCCAGTAATTTATCGGCATGAATTCGGGAACCGATTCGCAGGCGATTAAACTGCGCAAAATTCGTTATCGCATCAACCGTTTGGGCATGCTGGAGTTGGAGGCGTGGCTGGGTAAACTGGAACCGGCGCTGCTGGCGGGTGATGAGGTGGTGGCGGATGAGGTGCTGCAATTGCTGGAACTGGAAGCGCCGCTATTGATTGCCATCATGCATGGGGAGCAGCCGGTTCCGGAGGCGTTGCAGGCGTGGTTGTGAAAGGCCTGGGTGGCAGACCACTATATAATAAAACGTATGAGGCACTTGCAAAAGTCGTGAGCGGCGATTTTCGTCCCTACTCCGGCGTGATTTCAAGTTGGAATTCAAGTTGGAATTTCGGCAAATGGAACCACCATTCACCTCATTCCAACTCAAAATCGTACTCGAAGTGGGATTGCAACTCATCCCCCCAGACTTTTGCAAGTGGCTCGTATGTCATTTGTTTTCTGGCAGGCGGGTTATTGCTCGGGATGGCGGCGTGTGTGCAAAAGCCGGGCGATATTTCTACCGTAGCTGAGGAAAGCCAGGCGCAACAAACACACGTCCAAAAAACCGGTAACGCGGATGTTCCGTTCCTGATTCAACCGGCCAAGCTTGATCTGGGTGAGGTGGACGAGGGAAAAGAAGCGACGGCGACGTTGTTTGTGCGCAATACCGGCTGGGAGGTGCTGCATATTGCCAATGTTCAGTCGCTTTGCGGGTGTACGGTGAGTGATTTGGGCAGCCGTGAAGTGCCGCCGGGCGGTTTTACGACGTTAAAAGTGCGCATCGATACCAGCGCCAAGGGCGGTGCGGTTAAAAAGAAAGTGACGGTGACCGATAGTTTCGGGCGTAGCGCCGATGCGTGGTTGTATTTGCGTGTGAAAGAGAATCCGCATGCGAGAGGTATGCATGCAGGAAAAACGCAAGGGCGCGGGATTTTTAGCGGCAAATGCGCTGCCTGTCATGCCGCACCCGCCAAGGGTAAGCGCAAAGGGGTAGAAATTTACGCTGCGGTTTGCGTGATGTGTCATGGTGAAAAAGGGCAGGGTGCATATGCACCGCGCTTGCGTGGAAAGGATGCTGACGATATTGAAAATGTACTGAATCACGGTATCAACCGGCAGATGCCGGCGTTTCTTCGCGATAAAGGCGGGCCGTTGACAAAAAACCAGCTAATTGAGGTCGCTAAATGGCTTTCGGGACTGGACGAATGAACGTTAAAAAGGTATAAATGCGGCATGAAAAAACAGACCGTAATAGCCCCTTCAATTTTATCCGCTGACTTTGCCGACTTGGGTGCAGAAATCCGCGCCATCGACAAGGGTGGCTGCGATTGGATTCATTTCGATGTGATGGATGGCTCCTTCGTGCCGCCGATCACCATCGGCGACAATGTGTGCAAGGCGATTCGCCCGCACACGAAATTACCCATTGATGTGCATCTGATGGTCAATCATCCTGATACGCAGGTCGAAGCTTTTGCCAAGGCGGGTGCGGATTATATTACTGTGCATCAGGAGGCCTGTATTCATCTTGAGCGTACGTTGCAATATATCCGCTCGCTGGGTGTGAAGGCAGGGGTGAGTTTGAATCCTTCCACACCGGTTTCAACCCTTAAAAATGTGTTGCATTGTACCGATCTGGTATTGCTGATGAGTGTGAATCCGGGTTATGGCGGCCAGTCCTATATCCATGCGGTGACCGACAAGATTCGTGAAGCGCGCACCATGCTGGATGACGCTGGTTGTGATGCGCGGCTTGAAGTGGATGGTGGCGTGAATGTTGCGACCATGGCTGAGGTGGCTGCTGCCGGAGCCGATACCTTTGTTGCCGGTTCGGCTGTTTATGGAAAACCGGATTACAGTGCAGCGATTGCCGAGCTTAGGGCTTTGGCTGACGGCGCGTAGCTGGAGCCGTTCGGCATATTCCGCACAAAATGAAGGGTTAAAGAAAGGTGAATAATAAGTTAACATCCCCAGCGGTTTGCTAGGCGGGTATTCAGGTAGGTGTTCTGCCTAACATATTTTTTTAGACGCATTAGGGAGAGGTTCTCAATATGAGGCAAAGAATAAATATGACCTGGTCATCCAAATTGGTGTGGATGGTATTGATAGCCGCCATGGGGTGTTTGCTCCCGCTTAGCGCATGGGCGGACGATGTAAGCAACGATCCGCAGCCCATCGAATTCCCGCATGATCGTCACGCAGGCAAATTTAAGATTAATTGTATGTATTGCCATACCTTTGCCCGTCGCAGTATGGTGGCTGGTATCCCTCCTGTGGCCAAGTGTATCGGTTGCCATCAGCATTTGCCTTCCGTGCGCGATAAGCCGCGCATTAAAAAGTTGTTTACTTACTGGGAGCAGAAGAAGCCGATTCCTTGGCTGAAAGTCCATGATATGCCTGATTTTGTGTATTTCACACATAAACGCCATATTCAGCGTTTTATTTTCAAAGATGGCAGGCCTACACAGCAGGTTTGCGGCATGTGTCATGGTGATGTTAAAACCTTCAGTGTTGGTCAGAAGGTGCGCGCCATGACGATGGGCTGGTGTTTGAGTTGCCATACGCAGTTTCAGGGTAAGTCGGACATTGGTAAACCGGCACCGGCAGCGCGTTGGATGATTCCGACGGCAGCGACAGACAAGCCTGTGATGCAAGTGGAATTCCCGCAGCCGGCCGTGCTTGATCCCGAACATCCGGTGACGATGAAAAATTCTGTAATCAAGAAGATGACAGAGCATTTGCCGGCCAAAATTAAAGACCACATCGTACACGCGCCGCATGATTGCTGGCAGTGTCATAAGTAAGTCGACAATGGGCCAAGGAGATTTGACGATGGACGAAAACAAATCGAATTCCGAGAATAAACAGGAATCCGCGAATAAACAGGAATTGAACAGTGGCTGGAGTCGGCGCGGATTCCTGAAGGTAATGGGGTTGGGTGGTGCCGGTAGCGCACTCGTTCTGACGGGTTGCGGCGACACCGATATTATCAATGCAGTGGACATTGAAGTGCGCAAGGAAAAGGTACTGCCGAATGTTGATCCACAGGATTTTGTACGCCCCGGTGTTGAAATGTATTATGCCTCCACATGTCGGCAGTGTCCGGCCGGTTGTGGTGTTCACGCGCGTATTCGTGAGGGTCGGGTGTTGAAACTGGAGGGCAATCCGGCCTCAAAGATCAATCATGGTCGTCTCTGTCCGATGGGGCAGGCGGGTTTGCAGGCCCATTATAATCCAGATCGTCTGACCAAGCCGTTGTTGCGTAAAGGTGGCAAGCTGGTAGAGATTTCATGGGATCAGGCCGAGGACGTGCTGATCAAGCATCTGGCACGCAAGAATGCCAAGCTGGCATGGCTGAGCGGCGCAATTAGCGGTCATCATGCCGCTTTGATTGACGCTTATCTGGCTGCCGCAGACAGTAAAAATAATTATGTTTTCGATACCCTGCCGCCAACGGTGGGTCATGCAGTAAATGAAGAAATGTTCGGGGCTGCGATGCCACGGCTTGATTTTGATAAAGCACAGTTGATTGTCTCATTTGGTGCAGATTTCCTTGGCACATGGATGTCGCCGGTACAATTTGCGGCTCAGTATGCCAATTTCCGCAATGCGCCGCGCGGCACGCTGGTGCAGATCGAACCGAAAATGACGCTGACCGGAGCCAATGCTGATCGCTGGATACCTGCCCGCCCCGGTAGTGAAGGGCATCTGGCATTGGCGCTGGCTTCGCTGCTGGCACAAAGCTCTGAATATGCCAGTCGTATTCCAGCCAGTGTGGTTGCTTCTCTGAAAGCAGTAAATATTGATGAAATTGCAAGCCTGACAGATGTGCCCGCCGAGCGAATTCATAAATTGCATCATCTATTGACCAGTCGTTCGCCATCCTTGGTGTTGTCGGGTCCAAGTGCCGAAGGTGTGCCGCACGGTACGGAAACAGCCCGTGTGATTCAGATGCTGAATGTCATGCTGGGTAACGTTGGCAAGACCATTCTGCCGCGCGGTAAGTCGCCGTTCCCTAACTTAATGCCGCGTATGGGCGGTTGGGCCGAAGCCAAATCCATGCTGGATGATTTGAACAGTGGTAAGATTGATACGGCTGTCGTGTTCGGTAGCAATCCTCTGTATCAGGCGCCTGATTTTATGCAGGCGGAGAAGGCTTTTGCTAAAGCTAAATTCCGTGTTTCATTCTCTATGTTCCCGGATGAGACAAGCATGGCCTGCGATCTGGTGCTGCCGATTCATTCCTATCTGGAAGAGTGGAATACCACTGCGCCAGCCTATGCCGCCGAAGATGGATACCTTGGTATTCAGCAACCGGTGATGAATCCCGTGTTCGGCGAAGGCGGTACGCGCGCCTTTGGTGATGTGTTGCTGGCTGTTTTGAAGCACATGGATACGAATTATAATCAGTGGGACAATTATCAGGCGTATGTTACCAATGCCTTGTGGACGATGCGTCCGGCACTGGTTAATCCGCCCAAGCCAAGCGTACCGGGGCAAACTGAGGAAGAAGCATTCCATCAGGGTGTGATGGCAACTGGATTTGTACACATGCAGGTTGAGAAAGCGCCTGATATTCAGGCACGCGTGTCTGCTGTAAGTCTACCGAAAGAAAAACAGAATACTCAATATCCCTTCCGTTTGATTCCATCCGCACGTCTGGGTTTGTGGGACGGGCGTCATGCCAATCTGCCGTGGTTGCAGGAGTTGCCGGATCAGTTGGCCGAAGTGGTGTGGGATTCATGGGTGGAAATTCATCCCAAGACTGCCGAAAAGCTGGGCGTGATTACCGGTGATGTGGTGAATGTTGCTTCTGCCGCCGGTAAAGTCGATGTGAAGGTGGTCGTTTTCCCGGGTATCCATAAAGATGCTATAGCGATTCCGCTGGGACAGGGGCACACCGAATATGGCCGTTATGCCAAGGGCGTGGGCGTTAATCCATTCAGCATCCTGACTGCCAAATTTGATAAAAATTCCGGTGAATTGGCGACCTATGCAACGGATGTGAAGCTCACCAGAGTGGCAGATCGCGGTAAGTTAGTGACATTGAAACACGGTGATTTGGTGCTGGAAAGCAATACCAGCCGACAGGCCGGACGCGACCTCGTCAAGACCACCACGGCCGATAAATTCGACCATTCAGAGAAGGAGGCCTAAGCCATGGCACTGAAACGGATGCTGGAAAACTGGTCCCGCTTACGTCAGCATGATTATTATGCGGATGAACCGTATATGTGGGGCATGTCCATTGACCTCAATAAGTGTACAGGCTGCGGCGCGTGCGTGACAGCTTGTTATGCGGAAAATAACCTTCCTGTAGTCGGTAAGGAGCATTGTGGTTCGGGACATTCGATGCATTGGATGCGCATTGAGCGTTTCTGGACTGAGCCGGAAGACAACCCAGATGTGGATATAGAGGAAGCAACGGATCATCCCGAGCGTGGTGCGCATTATCTTCCGATGATGTGTCAGCAGTGTAATCACGCCCCTTGCGAACCTGTTTGCCCGGTAGCGGCGACATACCATACACCGGATGCTCTGAATGCTCAGGTGTATAACCGCTGCGTGGGTTCACGTTACTGCGGTAACAACTGTCCGTTCAAGGTACGTTATTTTAATTTCTTCGATTTCTGGAATGAATTGCCGCATCCGTTGGAAATGCAGTTGAATCCGGATGTGACGGTACGTAGCAAAGGCATAATGGAAAAATGCACTTTCTGCGTGCAACGTATTCGCAGCGCCAAGGATGCCGCCGAGGATGCTGGTCATCACGATCATGTCGAAGACGGCACATTATTGACCGCCTGCCAGCAGAGCTGCCCGACACAGGCGATTGTGTTCGGCAATCTGAAAGACGAGGACAGCAAAGTTAAACGGGGCTGGGAATCGCATCAGGTTGAGTTGGAACATTTTGAACAGGATAAGAGTGAGGATGTGCGCGGTTATCGCGTGTTTGAAGAATTGAATGTAGAGCCGTGTGTCATGTACTTGGATCGTGTACGCGACACTGAAGCCTGATTCGTAGCTGTCTATTAGAGTTTTCTTTTACAGAGCAGAGGGGAATGAATTAAAATGAGTTCATACAGCATGAAAGACATAGAATGGGCAAAAATTAATAAGGATGTTTTGGCCAGTCTCGAATCCCCAAGGCCTTTATTCTGGGTGGTTATAGCCGTCTGCTTTACGCTGGTATTAGCTGGTGTTGCAGCGGAGGCCTATCAGTATAACTACGGCCTCGGCACGGCATTGATGAATAGGCCGCATTATTGGCAATTGTATATCTCTAACTTTGTGTTCTGGATTGGCATGAGTCATTCCGGCACGTTGTTGTCAGCTATTTTGTTGCTGACCAAGGCGGACTGGCGCAAGCCGATTTACCGTTTTGCCGAGGCAATGACACTGTTTTCCATTCTTACTGCGGCTATTTTTCCGGTGATTCATCTGGGTCGCGTGTGGGATATGTATTGGGTGCTACCGTATCCGAATGAGCGCACGATCTGGCCGAACTTCCGTTCACCGCTATTGTGGGATGCTGCTGCTATTACGACTTATGCAACCAGCTCAGCGCTGTTCCTGTATGTTGGCATGATTCCCGATTTGGCGATTTGCCGCGATAATGCCAAGGGTTGGCGCAAGAAATTGTATACAGCCATGTCATTGGGTTGGATGGGACGAGCGACCGAATGGGTTGCCTTCCGCAAAACGTATGTCTTGCTTGCCTGCTTCTTGGTTCCACTGGCTGTTTCGGTGCATTCCATCGTGGCTTCTGATTTTGCCATGTCCATGGTTCCTGACTGGCACATTACATCCTTCCCGCCTTATTTCGTGGCTGGTGCTTTGTATTCCGGTTGTGCCGCTATTATCACCCTGTTCGTGATGCTTCGTTATCTATTCAGGTTTGAGGCTTACATGACCACGGAGATTATGGACAAGACGGTGAAGTTGACCTTCGCTATCGCCATGGTCTGGAATTTCCTGAATCTCGGAGAATATGCGGCTATCTGGTATTCGAACGACATGTTTGAGAAGGAAGTGTTGATTCAGAAATTTATCGGGCCGTATGCACCGGTGGTTTGGGGCATGCTGTTATGCGCTACTGTGGCGCCTTTTGCGATGGCCTTTGAGAAATTCCGGCACAATATGTGGGCGATGTTCTGGTTGTCGCTGGTGCTGCAACTTGGCATGTGGCTGGAGCGCTTTCAGATTGTCAGTCCGCCGCTGGCCAGCAACCATATGCCGTGGACTTGGGCTGTGGTGTGGCCGGGTACGATTCAGATGACTTTGACGGTGGCGAGCTTTGGTTGGTTTACCATGCTATTCCTTATTTTCTGCAAGATTTTCCCGAGCGTATCCATGTATGAAGTGAAGGAAATGGTCTTCCACCGCCGGATCGCCAGTTCTCGCGATGAGATGGAAGATATTAGTAAGATTAAGGATGAAGTGATGCAGACGGAGGTGGGCTTGAAATGAGAAAGAAAAAGCATTTACTGTTTGCAACATACGCAGATTTCGATAATGCCAGAGATGCTGTCACCGAACTTAAGGTTCTCGATCTGAAAGAAATGGCAGTGGAGCATATTGAGCTGTATTCACCGATTGAGCATCCTGAAGTGGAAGAGATTCTGGGGCACTTTCATCAACCGATTCAGCGTTTTACATTGTTCGGCGCGCTAACGGGAACGCTTTGTTCCTTTTTGCTGGTCGCGGCAGCGGCTCAGTCGATGTTTACTGTCCAGCCGCAGGGCGGAAAACCTGTGATTCCGTTGCCGATGGATATTGTGATTATGTATGAAGGTACGATTTTGTTTGGCGTGTTAAGCACGCTGGCTGCTTTTATGATCTATTCGGGTCTGCCGCGTCGCATGACAAAGCATTATAATCCGAAAGTGAGTGAGGATCATATTGCCATTGAAGTGGAAGTGAAACCGGAACACATAGAACATGTACGTCAGGCACTGCAAAACTGTGGACCATTAGAAATCAGGGAAGTGACAGAATGAAAAAAACTTTGTTAATTATCTGTATTCTTGCGCTGCCAACCGCAGCATTGGCATGGCCATGGTCGCGCGACCTTATGAATCAGCCATCCATTAAGCCGCAGGAAGGGCCGCTTAATACCTATCCGAAGGATTCAGTACCCGTCGGTGGCCCATGGACTAAAGTGGCGGATCGTGATGCTGCCGAGGATATTCCGAATCCTGTTGCTGCCACGAAAGCATCCATTCTTAAAGGACGATCACTGTTTAAAATTTATTGCATGCCTTGTCACGGTGAATCAGGTACCGGTAACGGGCCTGTCGGTATGGTATTTGAAGCTCCGCCAGCCGATTTGAGTTCTGATTATGTTAAGGAACTAACCGATGGTTGGCTTTGGGGAACCATTACCTTTGGTAGTTATCTCATGCCGCGATACGGTTATGACATGTCACCCACTGAACGCTGGGATGTGGTTAATTATCTCCGCAATGTGATTGAGAAGGGTATGGCCGCCAAAACGAAAGAAGAGCGTGCCAAGGAACTCGCGCCAGTGATCAATAAGGGTAAGGAGTAAAGCATGAATTCATATGGAAATTGGGCTGTCCTGATAGACAATTATCTGTTTACCCTTTATTTGCCGCTGGCGGGTATCTTCTGGTGCTCGGTGTTGCATCTGGTGAATGGTAAATGGCGTTATGAAGTGCGTTACCTGATGTCATCCGCTACCGCATTGTTCCCGCTGGGTTTTGTGTTACTGCTTATTATTCTGGCTTCAGGCGGGAAATCGTTTCCTTGGATGAATGGTGAAACTTTCGGTCAACCGCTGAATGGTTGGCACAACACATTATTTTTTGATGTTCGCCAGATTGTGCTTTATCTGGCCGTATGGGCCTTCTGTAGTTATTTCGTGAAGCTTCAGAAAAAGGATTATCCGACAGCACCTGCTGCCGACCGCAGGCGCTTTCGCAATATCGCGCTGCTCGTGCCATTTGTTTATTGTATTTACGGCACCATTGTCGCATGGGATTTCGAGATGACCCAGCTACCGCGTTGGTGGAGTCCTATTTATGCTCCGTACCATTTTGAGAGCATGATGCGCATGTTCCTGGCTTTCTTCATTGTCGCGCTGTACTTCCTGCGCACGCGCGGTGTTCTGAAACGTCCGACACATGATTATGTGTTCAATTATTGCGCCCAGATTATGCTGGCTTTAACCATCATCTGGACTTATGCCTTTTTCATGCAGTATCTGGTGATGTGGTATGCAGATTTACCGGAAGAGATGTTCAGATATAACAATATGATGGACGGGCCGAACTGGTTCCTGTTCTGGCTGTTCTTCTTTATGAATTCGTTTATTCCATTCCTGATGTTGATTTTTGCAGCGATGCGGACTTCTCCGGCCCTGATGCTGATTCCTTCAGCCAGTATTTTGATGGGAACCTTCCTGGAGCACTATATGTGGATTATCAGTCCGCGTGCAAATGATCTTGACCACACGCCATTTTTATCGTCCTGGGTTGATGTGGGCATTAGTGGCGGTGTGTTCCTGATTGCCTGCTTCCTGTGGAATATGCGCATGAAGAAAGATGGTTTGTACCATGATCAGGCTACGGCTAAGAATGACGAAGGCGCTACAGCCTGACATTATCAATAACTGATCTATTCATCGGGCGCAGGTAATCCTGCGCCCGATTTTTTTGGCGTGACGCGCACTGTTTCTTTGTGTCTGCCGCCTCAGAGACCTCAGGCCAAAGCAGGGAAGCATCGTTCGTGGTATGCTTATCAGTGCTGAATAAGTTCGATTTTATAGCCGTCCGGATCTTCGATGAAAGCGATGATGGTGCTGCCGTGTCGCATCGGGCCGGGCTCACGGATGACGTTGCCGCCGCTTTGCCGAATGCGTTGACAAACCTTATAAATGTCGTCAACGCCGATGGCGATATGTCCGAAGGCATTGCCAAGCGTATATTCGCTGCTATCCCAGTTGTGGGTGAGTTCGATAACGCTGCCTTCGCTTTCTTCGCAGTAGCCGACAAATGCCAGCGTAAAGCGACCTCCGGGGTAGTCCTTCCGACGCAACAGGCGCATGCCCATAATTCCGGTGTAAAAAGCCAGCGATTGATCCAGATTGCCGACGCGGAGCATGCTGTGAAGCAGTCTCATGGTTTTCTCCTTTGGGCTTGCCGATGAGGCATTACCAGTGATTGCGCGCTTCGCGGATGTGCGTGAAGACGCTAACGGCATCGTCGGCAATGGTATGTTCGGCGGCGTAGGTTTTGCAGAAATCAGCTTGTGCCGGAAGCAGCATCGGATTGCATTGTATTTCACGCTTTAGGGTGCCGGGAATGGTTGGAAGCTGTTTGTTTCGTCTGGTTAACGACCACGCATAATATTCATTGACAGGTGTATGTTTTGAAACCTTTTTAAGGCAGAACTCCAGATTGCTCAACGTGTATTCATGGGCGCAGTAGAAGTCTGTATCAGTTTTATTCTCAGTATCCAGGCGAATCAGTTTTTCAAGGCTCTGCCACATTTGCTCCGGTGTCCCCTCGAACAGCCGACCGCAGCCGGCACCAAACAACGTATCACCACAAAATAGCGCATTGTTTTTTTCCCCGGCGAGTACAAAGGCGATGTGGCCGCTGGTATGGCCGGGAATATCAAGCACGGAAACGTGCTGTTTATCCAACTGCAGATCGTCACCCTCACTGATTTTCTTATCAATACCGGGAATACGTGCGGCATCGTGTGCAGCTCCGACGATGGTACAGCCGAATCGTGTTTTCAGTTCCAGATTTCCTCCTGTGTGGTCCCAGTGATGATGGGTGTTGAGGATGTGGGTTAATGGCCGGGCAAGTTCGGCACAAGCGGAAATAACCGGAGCTGCCTCAGCAGGGTCCACACAGGCCAGTGCTGCACCTGTATCAATCAGATAGATATAATTATCCGCAAGCGCTGCAAGCTGGTGAACGGTAAATCTCTGATGTTGATACGACCACATAGGCCCATTCTAGCCGTAAATTTAATGAAAAATACAATGCCCGTTTAAGTGCACCAACGAACGGCAGGTACACTATAGACGGGTACTATCACGCTTTTTGCGCATTACAATTGCCATTAAACGATTTTTTACTTGTAGATCAAGTTGTAAGAAATATTGGGAAAATGGTGGCCAGGGGCGGAATCGAACCGTCGACACGAGGATTTTCAGTCCTCTGCTCTACCGACTGAGCTACCTGGCCATGCGCTACTTTCGGAAGCGCGGATTATGGGAGAATAGCTTGCGGATGCAAGCCCCAATTGCTTACCGCCCGGCGGACGCCTTATTGTAAAAAACCGAAATATACAAAACCGCCCTGTTCACGTGGAAGGGGTGGAAATAAGCAGTGTCCGACTAGAATTTTACACGGTAGTGCGTATCCAGCCAGCATTTAGGCAGCGATTCGCCGGATGGAAAAGAAAGCCCTGCTTTATTCACATCTATCGGTTCACCCACTTCCTCGCCCGCTTGGAAACGCACTTGCATGGTGGCTGATGCAGGGTCGAACATTTCCTTGGGATTAAGTACTTCGACGAGATCGCCGCTTTTCTTATCTTTAAGAAACATCGTATCCTCCTTTTTTACAAAACCCGAAACCACACTCTCAGTGTAGTTCAAAAGAGGATTATTCGCCAGTACAGCGGTTCAGGAGGCCATGGATAGACAGGGATGTTATTTCGGTTTTACAAAGAAATGCTGACGGTAGTATTGCAGTTCGGTGATGGATTCGCGGATGTCGTCCATCGCCAGATGTGTGCCACTCTTGGCTGGTGATTTGAAATCAGGATACCAGCGACAGGCCAGTTCCTTGATGCTGCTGACATCAACGTTACGGTAGTGCAGCCATGCTTCAATTTTCGGCATGTAGCGGACAAGAAAACGCCGATCCTGATGGATGGAATTACCGCATAGCGGTGAACCGCGCTCCGGCACATATTTCTGAATGAATTTAATCGTTTCGGCTTCAGCTTCTGCCAGTGTCGTGATCGAATCCAACACACGCTGTGTTAGCCCGGATGCGCTGTGCTGGCGGATACACCATTCATTCATTGCATCAAGTGCCGGTTTATCGTGGTGAATGACCAGGATCGGCCCCTCGGCAATCGTGCTCAGTTCGCCATCGGTGATAATGGTGGCGATTTCGAGGATTGTGTCGTGCTCGGGATCAAGCCCGGTCATCTCCAAATCCATCCATACCAGATATTTCTTGTTGTTTCTCAACCCGCTCATGGGCGTAGTCTAAACAATTTTCATGCCTATAGCCCGCGCAAGTCTTATCGTTGCATTGTCGGTTGTATTCAACTGTAGCGACGCGTGCGACCAGGCACGGCGAGTTGGGTAGTGGCGGCGGTAATCGGCGAATATTTCTGCGATTCGTTGCTTGCCGGTGGCGGCTTTCCGCAATGCTGCGTCATCGTTGGCAATCGGGTAGAGATGCGTAGCTGCCAGATGCAGGTTTGTCCATGCATCTGCGTTGCAGTCGAGTTGAAATGGCGCATCATCGGGTGGCAAATCCTGTTGCATTTGCCAAACAGGGGCGATGCCCAGCCAACTGCACAGGGCGTTGTGGGCGAATTGTGTGTTGGCTGCCTTACCATCCAGTGAATGACCGGCGATGTGCGGAGTGGCGATAACTACTTGCGGATGTGCGAGAAGTGCGGCGGAGATTGCCGGTTCATTTTCCCAACAATCAAGTGCCGCAAAACGCCCACTATCGCCATTCAGCCAGTCGATGAGCGCATTATTATCCAGACAAGCACCGCGCCCGGCATTGATAATGCCGCGACCCTTAAAGCGATGCAGTGTTTCGGCATTGAGAAGGTGAACGCTGCAATCTTCACCACTGCGATTAAGCGGTGTATGCAGGCTGAGAATATCTGCATGTTCGAGCAGTGCCTCCAGCGGTGAAAATTCATTGCCGCCTTCGATTCTGGCTCGTGGCGGATCGTTGAGCATAAAATCAACCCCACTTTTCCGGTAAATATTGGCCAATCCGCCACCAATTCGACCTGCGCCGATGATACCGAGCCGTGTTTCCGGCAAACGAATCAAGCCGCGCGCATGCAGTGTTAAAAAAACCGTGAGCATGTATTCAATCACCGATCCGGTGGAAGATCCGGCGGCATTGGCGTAGGCAATGTTGTGTGTTTGAAGATATGTTTTGTCGTAATGATCGTCGCCGATGGTGGCGGTAGCGGCAAAACGAACCGGTGTACCGTTCAGCAGACCGGCATTGACCTTGGTCGTGGAACGGGTGATCAGTACATCGGCATCTTGCAGCAGCGAATTGATAATATCCGCAGCTTCAAAGGTGCGCAGATTTACGTCAAAGCCGGGGATATTTGAAAATGCTGATTGCACACCCCAGATATGCGCATCGGCAACAATATTTAGACGGTTCTTCAAAATTTCCCCGTTCAAAAGCCCTATAAATTACGCGCGATAGCAATGGTTGCAGCCGATTTATTCAGCGTATAAAAGTGCAAACCCGGCACACCGCTTTCCAGCAGTTCAGCGCATTGTCTGGTGGCCAACTCGATACCGAGCGCTTTGACGGCATCCAAATCCTCACGGATAGGGTTCATTTTTTCATGCAGCCAGTCGGGGACGCTTGCTCCACACATTGCTGAAAAACGCACGATCTGGTCGAAATTGCTTACCGGCATAATGCCCGGAATGATAGGTATGGTAATTCCAGCCTTATCCGTAGCCTCGCGGAAGTGAAAAAAAGCATCATTATCGAAAAAATACTGGGTGACAGCGCAATCCGCGCCGTTGTCCTGTTTCATTTTCAGGTAGCGAATATCATCGGCAACGCCGCCCTCTGATTCGGGGTGTCCCTCTGGATAGGTGGCGCAGGCAATAGAAAAATCGCCTTGCGTGCGTAGAAATTCGATGAGATCGGTGGCATGTGAAAAGCCGCCGGATGTTGTCTCAAAGCGATCTACACCTTCCGGTGCATCACCTCTGAGGGCAAGAATATTCTCAATACCGGCGCTCTGATAATCGGCCAGCAGTGCTGCCAGTTCATCCTTGGTCGCACCGACGCAGGTTAAATGCGCCACTGGCGACAGGCCTGTTTCCGCCTTGATGCGGGTGACGATACCTTTGGTACGGTTTTGGGTGGAGCCGCCCGCGCCGTAGGTGACGGAAATGTAGGCCGGGTTGATGCTGCGTAGTTCATTGAGGCAGAGCCAGAGATTTTCTTCGCCTTTGTCCGTTTTCGGTGGGAAAAATTCACACGAAATCAGTGGTTTTTCAGCGCTGGATAGAATGTCGGATAATTTCATGAATCGTCCTTATAACTTGGGAACGGTGACGCCGGTTTGGCCCTGATATTTTCCAGCTTTGTCTTTGTAGGAAGTTTCGCAGACTTCATCTGATTCGAGAAACAGAAACTGCGCCACACCTTCCCCGGCGTAAATTTTGGCGGGTAGCGGTGTGGTATTGGAAAATTCCAGCGTCACATGCCCTTCCCACTCCGGCTCCAGCGGGGTGACATTCACAATGATGCCGCAGCGCGCGTAGGTGGACTTGCCGAGGCAAATCGTCAGCACATTCCTCGGAATACGCATATATTCAACGGTGCGTGCCAACGCGAAGGAATTGGGCGGAATAATACAAACATCCGATTGCACATCGACGAAGGACGACGGACAGAAATCCTTCGGATCGACAATGGCCGAATTGATATTGGTAAAAATTTTGAATTCGTCGGAACAGCGCACGTCGTAACCGTAGGATGACAAGCCGTAAGAAACGATGCCGCCGTTGTCGTTTTCTTTGACTTGACCGTCGATAAACGGCTCAATCATGTCGTGTTCGTTGGCCATTCTGCGAATCCATTTGTCTGACTTGATGGACATTGCCCCTCCGGTTGCTTACCTGATGAAGCGGCAGGATAACGGTAGACGGATGATTTCGGAAGCCTCGCGCGGGCAGGGAGAAGGGAAATGTGCAAAACAAGACTTTGTATCTTGATCAGTCAGGTGAATGAGTCCTGATTAGTCTGCGCTGAATTGCCGTTGCTTGTCATCATTTGCAGGGGAGGCGTAAGCTACAAATTTGATTTATTGGTCAGGGAGGAGATGCATGACTGGCGACGAAAGGCATCGTATGGAAGTTATTTTTGAGTATATGAGCCGCTTGCAAATCGCCTCTCACGACTTTTGCAAGTGGCTCTATATGAACGGGAAATTCGACCTGTTGCTTGAAAGCCATGCTGCTCTGGATCAAAAAATCGACCGGGTACAGGTCACATCCCAAAATCAGCATATAGAGGCCATGTCTATGATTAAGATCATGCACGATTCGCTTGATACCAAGGTTGATTCGCTTTGCTATGAACTCAAAGAAGATATTCGTGTCGTAGGCGAAAAGGTGGGCGGGCATGAAGGACGGATTGTCCGACTGGAGAAACAAGCAGCTTGATCCAGAACCAAAACCCGCGAAACTAAAACCCAACCCCTCGCGGCCTTCCGTAAAAGGTCAAACTCATTCACCCAACATACCTGCTTTCAAGTCATTATCTGCGGGATTATCACCCAACCACACTGCCAACAGAGCTTGTTGAAAGTCAACGCCTTCAATGCTCCCTACAGCTTTATCATTCATCATCACTATGGTTGCACCATGATCTATAAAATCAAAAGAGACGGTATCCCCCTTTTTCATATCCTGAAAGAAACCATTCAAGTGATTGAGGCGAGCTTGTAATTCTTTCATATGACCTTTGCTGTTTTTCTCAAACCCAATAGTCCAGCCCTTAACCAGGCGATCCTTAGGCACTTCACCATATAAAAAATACAACAACACCCGCTTATTGCTTTTACTATTGATCGCTTCTTGCGCTGATTCCGTTTTATTGGCTAAATACAGTGCGCCAATATAGATATCAAAGAAGAATTTGCTGCGAACACTTGCCCCATTAAGCAGCAAAGATTGCCCGCCGACTTCTACTCTATCGGCGATGTGTACACCCTCTATTTCAATCGCTTGTGCTGTTGTTATCCCAATAGTGGAACATAACCCAAATACTAAAATCATGCGTTTCATAACCAAAACTCCCGATTCCATATTAAAGCATAAGGCGAATTCGCTTCCCCGGAATCAGGCCTATTTAGACCTGACCCCAAGCGGGCGGCAGGATAACCGCAGATGGTGAATTTCGGAAGTGGGACAGGTTGAATCGCAGCTTGCGTGGCACAGACCGGAATTACGTGTTTGCCGTAGCTTCGGCGATTAGCCATACCTTGAAAACAGATAGTTCTTTGCTTTCCTCGCGGTTTGTCGGCCAGACCAGATAATAGGCACTCCGCGTTGGCAGGGCTTGGGTAAACGGCTGAATCAGCAGTCCGTCTTGCAGAGCCTCTTGCACCAATAACGGGTCGATAATGGCTACTCCGAGTCCGCGAATAGCAGCTGCGATAGCAAAATTCCGTGTTTCAAATTCTTGCTCCCGACGTGGCGTAAAGGTGCTGAGTCCAACTGCCGCAAACCATTCCTGCCAATCGTCTGGTCGCAGTTTTGAGTGCAGAAGCGTATATCCAGCCAGATCGCTAGGCCGGCTAAGCGGCGGATTATCCTGGGTTGGCAGGGACGGGCTGCATACCGGTGTAAATTGTTCGTCGAGCAGACGTATCGTTTGCGTCCCCGACCAAACCCCCTGCCCGGAGCGGATGGCGCAATCAACGTCTTCCTGCTCAAAATCGACAAGTTCGATAGATGTTGAGATGCGTAGTTTTATATCTGGATACTGTTGTTGAAAACGGTACAGACGCGGAATAAACCAGCGCATGGCGAAGGTGGAAAGCATGCTGACCGTGAGTGTGCCGGGATGGTTTGCAGGTTGAACGATGCGTAGTGCTTCTTCCAGTTGTGTGAATACAGCGGCGACCTTCGGGTGCAGCGCTTTTCCCGTTCCTGTTAGCGTCAGGCCCTGTCTGCTGCGCACAAACAGCTTTACACCCAGCTGCTCTTCAAGTCTGCGAATCTGGTGGCTGAGTGCAGAAGGGGTGACGAATAGTTCGGCGGCAGCCGCATGCAGGGTGCGGTGTGAACCGGCGATGGCAAATGCCCGTAAAGCATTGAGTGACGGGTTGCGGGAAGAAGCTGGCCTAGACACGGGGTGAATATGCATGAGAAAAATTCATCATAGATGGAGATTATTTCCTTTTATTTATTCAATTGTCAAGCATATAATCCGCATTTATATGAAAATAAATAAACGATTATCCGAGGTGGATATGGCTCGTACATTGTTCGATAAAGTCTGGGAACAGCACGTAGTTAAAGCCAGTAAAGACGGCTCGGCGCTGCTTTATATCGATCGCCATCTGGTGCACGAAGTGACCAGTCCGCAGGCATTTGAAGGCTTGCGTCTGACTGGCCGTAAACCGTGGCGGGTGGCTGCGGCTGTGGCGACGCCCGATCATAATGTGCCGACCACGAATCGCGCCAACGGTATTGCCGACCCGGTGTCACGCACGCAGGTCGAGGCGCTGGACACGAACTGCCGTGAGTTTGGTATCACCGAATTCGGCATGGACGATATCCGGCAGGGAATTGTGCATGTGGTCGGTCCGGAACAGGGGCTGACGCTGCCCGGCATGACGGTCGTTTGCGGCGATTCGCACACTTCCACGCATGGTGCTTTCGGTTCGATTGCAATGGGAATCGGCACATCTGAAGTGGAGCATGTGCTGGCGACCCAGTGTCTGATTCAGAAAAAACCGAAGCGCATGCGTATTCGCGTTGACGGCGCGCTGCCTGTTGGCATTACCGGCAAGGATGTGGCCTTGTATATTATCGGATGCATCGGCACTGCCGGTGGCACGGGTTACGCCATCGAGTTCGCCGGTGCGGCGATTCGTGAATTATCCATGGAAGGACGCATGACGTTGTGCAATATGACTATCGAAGCCGGTGCGCGTTGCGGCATGGTGGCTGTCGATGAAACAACGCTTGAATATGTGAAAAACCGGCCCTATTCGCCGACGGGTGAGGATTGGCAGAAGGCTGAGGCGGCGTGGCGTGAATTGCGTTCCGATGAGGACGCTGAATTCGATAAGGAAATGATATTCGATGCTGCTGATATTGCACCGCAAGTCAGTTGGGGAACAAGCCCGGAAATGGTGTTGGCGGTGACGGATTCAGTGCCGGAATTGAGTGATGCGAAAGATGCCGTGCAGAAAGAAGGTTGGCAGCGGGCGTTTGCATATATGGATTTGCAGGCGGGTACGAGAATCACCGACATTGCCGTGGATAAGGTATTTATCGGATCTTGTACGAATGGCCGGATTGAGGATTTTCGTGCAGCAGCAGATGTTGTTTCGATTGCCTTGGCCAAGGGGCATAAGCTTGCAAAAAATATCAAATTGGCGCTGGTCGTGCCGGGTTCGGGCTTGGTTAAAAAACAGGCCGAAGAAGAGGGCTTGGACGTTATTTTTCGTGCTGCCGGATTTGAATGGCGTGAACCGGGTTGCTCAATGTGTCTGGCCATGAATGCGGACCGTCTGGAGCAGGGCGAACGTTGCGCTTCGACCAGCAATCGCAATTTTGAAGGACGGCAGGGCATGGGTGGACGAACCCATCTTGTCAGTCCGGCGATGGCCGCAGCGGCAGCCATTAAAGGGCATTTTGTTGATGTCCGTGATTGGCAATAAGGAGATAACGATGCAGGCATTTACAACACTTAAGGGTTTGGTCGCACCGATGGATCGTGCCAATGTCGATACTGATGCGATTATTCCCAAACAATTTTTGAAGAGTATCAAGCGCACCGGTTACGGGCCGTTTCTGTTTGACGAATGGCGCTACGAGGATCGCGGTGAACCGGGCATGGATTGCACAAACCGTCCGGAGAAAAAGGATTTTGTGCTTAATCAGACACGTTATCGGGATGCGTCTATTTTACTGGCACGCGAAAATTTCGGTTGTGGTTCGTCGCGCGAGCATGCGCCGTGGGCGCTGCTTGGGTTCGGTTTTCGCTGTATTATTGCCCCGTCATTTGCAGATATTTTCTACAATAACTGCTTTAAAAACGGCATGTTACCGATTGTTATGGATGGCGATGCGCTGGATGGGTTATTCAAAGCCTGTGCAGAAAAAGAAGGCTATGAACTAACGGTTGATTTGCAGGCACAAACAGTAACTACGGCTGCGGGCGAGGTGCTGAATTTCGATGTCGAACCTTTTCGTAAACATTGTTTGCTCAACGGTCTGGACGATATTGCACTGACATTGGAAAATAGTGCGGATATTCGCGTTTACGAGGAAAAACGGCGCAGTGATGCGCCATGGCTCGATTTGTGATGATTGTGGTGGGTAACTTGATGGCGCAGCCATTCCCCTGTGAATTTTTCACATTCTGAATTATAGTTTCTCATCTTGATTTAACCTTGCTCGGAGGCAGTGATGCATAGAACGATGAAATACGGACTTTCCCTGATGCTGGTAGTGATTTTAACTGCTTGTGTCACTACACCCAACGATCCGAATGCCCAGGCTAAGCAAAAAGCCGCCGCCGGAGCTGCACTTGGTGCACTTGCCGGTGCGGTGATTGGTTTTCAAGGCGATCATTCAGGCGGAGCTTTGAAAGGGGCTTTGATTGGTGCGGCGGCAGGTGGCGCAATGGGTGCTGGTGTCGGCTATTATATGGATAAGCAGCAGGCGGAATTCGAGCAGCAGTTGGCAAGTGAAAAGCGTGCGCATCAGATTGAAATTGAGCGCCTGCGTAATGAAAACCTGAAAATAACCATGAGTAGCGAGGTGTCGTTCGATTTCAATTCGGCACAAATCAATCCGGCGTTTGCCAGTTCGCTGGATAAGGTTGCTAATATCCTGCAACGTTATAATCGCAGTTCCATTACTATTATCGGACACACCGATGATGTTGGTTCCGCTGCTTACAATCAGAGTTTATCCGAGCAACGTGCCCGCGCTGTGGCTTTTTATCTGGAAGACAGAGGTGTGAATCCACGGCGGGTTCGTAGCGAGGGGCGCGGCGAACTTGAACCGCGTGCCAGCAATGCCAGTGAGGCCGGAAGGCAGCTGAATCGCCGTGTGGAAATGATTATTAAGCCGGATCAGGATATTCAATAGAGTCGCTTGCAAAAGTCTGGGTGGATGAGTTGCAATCCCACTTCGAGTGCGATTTTAAGTTGGAATGAGGTGAATGGTGGTTCCATTTGCTGAAATTCCAACTTAAAATCGCGCCGGAGTGGGGACGAAAATCGCCGCTCACGACTTTTGCAAGTGGCTCAATAGTTTCTGTTTTTTAACATGTGGCCCGGTCGGACGTTAGCATTCCTGCCGGGCCTTTTTTCTGCCATGTAACATGTAATATTCTGTTTCATGGACTATACTTATTATAGCTGAGACTCTCGGAGTATACCTGTGCCTTAAGGTCGGGTCGTGAATATTGTCTGCCTCAGTGTTTGGTTTTGTGACCGATAAACAGGAGGTCATGGCAATGCGTAAGGTATGGATGATTGCCGTTGCAATACTGATGTTGGCAACACCTTCAATGGCTGGCGAGAAGGGTTTGATGGGCGCATTGCTCGGCGCAGGTGCAGGTGCGGCTATCGGTCATGCCGCAGATCGAACAGGGGGTTCGGGTAAGGGTGCGGTGATTGGCGCGCTTGGTGGTTATTTTCTGGGTAATCAGATGGATAAGAGCGAGAAAAAAGCTAAACAGGAGGGGCGCAGGGAGGCGCAGGCGCAGCAGCAGTCGCTTACATCGCCAGTCGCACCGTCGGCAGCGTATCGGGGCGGGGCGAAGATAGCCGGACGTGATTGTTATGCTGCAAAAGATTATGTTAGTCGTGCAGCCGGTAGCGCAAATAACGACGACAGGATTTATTTTCTGGAACAGGCCGTAAAACTATGTCCGGATAATGCACAGGCGCATAATGATCTCGGCGTCGCGTATTATTCGCGCAACGAACGCCATGACCGGGATCGGGCAAAAAGCGAGTTTAACGATGCGCTACGCATTGATCCGAAATACACCGTAGCACGCGATAATCTAAGTAGCCTTTAAGGAAGTGTTGATTAATTCTGGGTAAAGCAGCTTGCAATTAAGAATGTGCCAAATCAAGGCGCAACATGCGCGTCATAGCACGGCTATTGCGAAATGTTGCAACGCCGAGTTGGTGTATGATGAATGCAACAGCGAATTCATGAATTGATCAGCGCTTCTTTAACAGCGCATAAAAAACATGTAAATGGTCAGGTGGGCGTGTTGTCCGTTTTCAGTCAGCCACCGTTTCCCGATGAGGAAGGTCCGACCTTAATAATCACTTTTGTTTCCAGCATGCCGGATTTAATGGAAATCTGGCAACTGCGATTGTCTTTCAAATAGAACAGGTCGATGTTTTGATCCTTGTAAGCGTTGATGAAACGCCAACCTTGCGCGGGCATCTGCTCGCGGAAGAAACCGTTCAAACTGTTTGGATCAATACGGTGGCCGGTATAAACCATGACACCGATAACGGTTCCCGGTGCTTCGTAAATAAAACTTTGGTCATCCTGACGGGTGAGTTCACGTGGAATCGGAATGTCCCCGAATTCGGCAATAACGGGCGGTGGAATAGCCTTGCCATCAGAAGTAACCGGTGCTGTTGTTTCTGCCGTATCGCTGGTGCCGATACCGGGTAGGCTGAAACCGTCGGTAGTGATGCAGGATGTTAGCGATATTGTTAGAACAAAAATAAACCCGAACCTGAATAGCATGTGCATGTTTCTTCTCCTCACAATGAAGCCCCGTTTACAACAATGATAGCTGGATGCGTCAAGGATGCCGTAAACGGTGGTTGTTTGACAAGGAAAACGTTGATTTAAGTCGCTGCGGTAGATGTTATTGATGTTTTGCGTTGTTGGCTTTCGCTGCGCAGTTGTCCGCAGGCCGCTGAAATATCGCGCCCGCGCGATTCGCGAACGATGACGACTTTACCGGCGTGACTTACGATTTTTGCGAAGCTATCGACGCGTGTGTTATCGGGGCGCTGAAATTCACTTCCTGAAAAATGATTAAACGGCAGGAGATTGATGGTGCAGGGGATGTTTTTGAGCAGAAAAAGCAGGCGGTGTGCGTCGGCATCACTGTCGTTGATGTCGGCGAGCATAACGTATTCGATAAGAATGCGCTTGTTGCTGCCTCTGGCAAAGCGTTGTGTTGCTTCAAGAACCTCGGCAATAGGCCAGCGACGGTTGATGGGCATAATACGATTGCGTGTTTTATCATCTGTGGCATTGAGCGAAAGCGCCAGATTGCATGGTAAATTATCGTCTGTCATGCGCATGATTCCCGGTACATACCCTGCCGTGGAGACCGTGACGCGGCGCGGTGAAAAAGCCATGCCTGCGGGGTCGGTAACGATGCGGATAAAACGTGCTACGGCATTGTAATTGTGCAGCGGCTCGCCCATGCCCATCAAAACAAGATTGCGTGGTCGTTGTCCGGTAGAGGTTTCTTCGCCAAATTTCATTTCACCATGTTTTTCTCTGGCATATGTCTGGGCAGTCAGAATTTGCGCAATCATTTCCGCTGTATCAAGGTTTCGTATCAGCCCGCCAACAGCCGTTAAACAGAATGTGCAACCAACCGCGCAGCCGACTTGTGTGGAAATACATTGCGTTAACCGCCCCTTACCGGGAATGAGTACCGTTTCGATTTCGCGGCCATCTGCCATGCGCAGTAGAAATTTTCCTGTTCCATCTTCGCTTTGTTGCGCGGCGCTTAATGCAGGTTCCAGTCGGCAGGTGTGTTCTTCGAGGAAGCGGTAAAATTCGTGCGGTATATCGGAAATATCGCGGACGTTCTGGTTTCCACGCCGGAAAATATGCGCGCGCAAGGTGTCGGCATGTACGCTTTTGACCCCAGCTTGTTCGCACAAGGCAAGCAAATCGTTGTGGGTCATGCCAATCAGTGCCGGGCGCGGGTCAGTCATTGCGGGGGAAGGGAGGGGGATGGCTGCACGGGAAAAGTAGGCAGGTTGGTGGTTGGCAAAGAAACAGGCGGCCCGTTTTTACTGAGCCGCCCGTATGGCTGGTAAAATTGGGCTAGAGGCCGTATTTTTCTTTGTTTTCGGCGACTTCATCGGCGCTTGGCGGCTCATGCTCTTTAACTTTGGCAAGATCAAAAGCATCACGATTGGTATCGCTAATTTCATTCAGCGCAATATCGCTGACGAATACTTCGGGCACGTCTTCTTCGGGATAAATTGCTTCCCAAGGGCATTCCGGCTCGCAAACAGCGCAGTCGATACACTCTTCCGGAGAGATATAAAGCATGTTCGGAGTGTCGGCACTGATTTCTTTCGGTTGGAAGAAGCAGTCGACAGGACAGACTTCAACACATGCTGTATCAACGCAATCTTTGCAAAGCTGGGTAACTACAAAGGCCATATGAACCTCACTTCATATTGATTTATGCCCGCAAGCTAACATAAGGTTTGCGCCAGCGTCACGTTTTCGGGGCATCCATAGTCAAACGGGTGTTGTTTGCTGGAATAATGCCGCAGGTAAGCTGCTATTCCACCAAGGCTGCCTGAGGGCACGGTTTTGATCAGACAGGCGCAAATCAAGGACTTCCAGACAGTCAAAATTGCTGGACAGGGGGCTTACTTTTCCCTTAAGTTCCGTTGATGCGCTTTTGTCCTGTTCCCGACTACCACATGCACACGCCACGCTGTCATCATGCCAGTGGTACGGTGCGCGAATTTGCCGAGGTGGCGCTGGCGATGGGGATGGTTGAAATCGGGATGTCCGATCATTCGCCAATGCCGAAGGGGTTCATGGACGATTGGCGGATGTCGCCAGCGGAATTGCACGGTTATTTAACGGAAGTAGAACAGGTGCGCGATGTATTGGCGGATGATTTGACGGTGCGTATCGGTTTAGAGGCGGATTTTCGTCTCGGCAGTGAAGAAGGGGTTGCGCGTATGATTGGACTCTACGATTGGGATTATATCATCGGCTCGGTGCACTATATCGAGGATTGGGATTTCGATAATCCGGCGCGCCTTGCCCATTGGGATGTGGTTGGCGTTGAGGAGGTTTACTGCGCTTATTTCGATCTGGTGGCGCAATCGGCGGCAACCGGTATGTTTGATATTATCGGCCATCCTGATTTGATTAAGAAATTCGGCCATCGCCCGCCTGAAGGCAGCGTACGCGTGTTGGCAGCCGAGGAGGCGATGCTGCAAGCGGTGCAAAAAGCCGACTGTGCGCTGGAAATAAGCTCGGCGGGTTTACGCAAGCCGGTTGGCGAGATTTATCCGCATCCGCGCATCGTCAAACGCGCTGCAGAATTGAAAATCCCCTTCGCTTACGGCTCCGATGCACACGGCCCGGATGCTGTTGGTCACGGCATGGATGCATGCCTCGAATTGCTCGAAGCCAGTGGTGTGCATGAGGTGTGCGCTTTTGCAAAAAGAAAACGCAGCATGCAGTCGATTGAGCGGGCGCAAGGTCACAGAGGATGACTGATACGCGACCACGGGTGCTGATTACCGGCGCATCCGGTGGTTTCGGCTGTGAATTCGCCCGCCAACTGGAGCAACGCGGTTATCGCCTGCTGCTGCACGGGCGCGACAAACCGCGCATGCAAATGACGCTGCATGTCCTGAAATCACCACACGATCACGACTGCCTATATGCCGACTTATCGGTTGATTCAGCACGTGAGGAATTTATCGAAACAGTCAAGCAGTATCCTGATTTGTACGGGTTGGTGAACAATGCCGGTTTCGGTGTCTGGGGCGCGTTTGAGCGGCGTGAAATTAATCCTCAGATGGGTGTGTTGCTTACCAATTTGGTGGCCCCTGTGGATTTAACGCATGCATTGCTGCCGACGTTGCGTCGCAATCGTGGTTTTATTATCAACGTCTCGTCGCTGGCCGGGGAAACACCGCTACCGAATATGAGTACCTATGCTGCTGCCAAAGCCGGATTGACCTACTGGAGCGAGGCGATGCGTGTCGAAATCGAACGCGAAGTACGCGTCGTGACACTCGCCCCGGGTCCGTCGCCAACCGGATTCCGCGATGTTTCCGGCATGCCCGAAGGCCCGGGCAGCAGCTTTCGCAGTCGTGCGCGGCTGATTATCGAGGAAAGTTTAAAAAAACTGGATCGCGGTGGTGGCTACTGTGTTCCGGGAAAACGTCATAAATTATTGTATTTATTGCAGAAAATAACACCGAGAAGATTGTCTTTGCGGCTCATGGCGCATTATTTCCGGCACTGACCGCCAAGCCTGAACCAAGCTCGCCACCCTGAAATGAGTGAGGGGTTATTGGTGGTGCATTCGCCTCTTTTTC
Source organism: Zetaproteobacteria bacterium (assembly GCA_003233235.1). GTDB lineage: Bacteria > Pseudomonadota > Zetaproteobacteria > Mariprofundales > Mariprofundaceae > UBA1543. Next base: position 8,004 of record QILF01000134.1, on the reverse strand, counting down.
GGTGTCGGTTGAGGTGAATTTAGCATCGCTTAATGGTTTATTCCGGTTGAAAGAAGTCGATTAATACTACCTGTGCAGTGCCGTAAAAATGCGTTCAGCCAGTGCGGTGGAGATGCCTTCGACTTGTACCAATTGATCGCGGGCGGCTTTTTTTACGCCTTCGATACCACCGAAATGGCGCAGCAGAGCGGTGCGTTTAGACGGGCCGATACCCGGGATGCCGTCCAGTTGCGAGGTGAACATGCTCTTTTTCTTGCGTTTGCGCATATAGGCTCCGGCGAAACGATGTGCCTCGTCGCGGACGCGGGCGATGAGCAGCAGGGCGGCGGAGTGGCGGCCCGGTTTTAGTGGTTTACCGATGCCGGGGGGGGGATTTTCCTGATCTCCTAACCAACCCGGCCAGATGGTTTCTTCGCCAACTTTGCGCCCGTCACCTTTGGCTACACCGGCCAGTTTCATATCCGCTAACCCGGCATGCTTTGCCGCTTCAATCGCGATGCCGAGCTGGCCGCGTCCGCCGTCAATCAGCATCACATCGGGTGCAGGCAGTTCATGTTCCGAAATTGCACGAAAAAAACGCCCGAGTACCGCTTGCATCGCCGCGTAATCGTCGCCAGCCGGAACATCATCCCCCGCCGATACATCATCCCCCGCCGATATATCATCCAATTTGTAGCGGCGGTAATGATCCTTGTCGGCGCCATTCCAGTCGGCATAGACGATAGCGGCTACGGTTTGTTTGCCGCCGAGATGGGCGTTGTCTACGGCGGCGATGATTTTCGGGGTGGCGGGCAGGTTCAGAAATTCCGCCAGCGCAACAAATGCCGGTTGCTGATTGTCACGGCTGCGCGTGGCCTGTAATTGTTCGCCGGAGCGGCGCACTTGCAGTAGCCATTCACGGCGTGCGCCGCGTTGTGGGCGGTGTAGTGTGAAACGGGTTTGCGGAGCGAGAAGTTTCAGTAACCGAGCCAACTCAGTAGCAGCCGGTTCGCTGGTTTCGAGCATGATGTTTTTTGGCGGTGTTTCACGGCGGTAACGTTCGGCAAAAAACGATTGTAAAATCTCCAGATTATCGGCATCCACCGCCTGATCGACACGAATACTGTGCGTGCCGAGATTACGTCCTCCACGCCGAACCCCGATGCAAGCGGTCACACCGGTTGCATGACGAATCAGCGCAATGGCATCGGCATTTTCCGGCAGTGCTCCGCCTTCCGAACCGGCTAGAACGCTACGCAAAGCCTTGATACGGTCACGGAGTGTGCCCGCTTGCTCAAAATCAAGTGCATCGGCGGCCTCTTGCATTTGCACCTCCCAGTGGCGCAGCAGGGCATCGTTTTTACCTTTGAGAAAGCCGCGTGCATCATCCACCTGTTGCCGGTATTCGGTTTTCGAGACGGCATCGCAGCAGGGCGCTGTGCAGCGGCCAATCTGGTGCTGCATGCACGGGCGCGAACGATTGCGAAATACCGCATCCTCGCAATCACGAATGCGAAACAGCGATTGCATCTGGTGCAGGGTTTCATGCACCGCCCCGGCATTCGGGAATGGCCCGAAATATTCGCCGGGGCGGTCGCGTTTGCCGCGATGCATGATTAAACGCGGGTAAACGGCATCGCTGAGCAAAATATAGGGATAAGATTTTGCATCCTTGAGCAACACATTGTAGCGCGGCTTGAGTTGTTTGATCAGATTGTGTTCAAGAATCAGTGCTTCGGCTTCCGATGGCGTGACGCTGAAATTCAGGTCGCAAATCTGCTGCACCATTGCCTGCGTGCGTGGCGAATCAGGCTGCCGCTGAAAATAACTGGATACACGTTTGCGCAAATTTCGCGCCTTGCCGATGTAAAGCACCTTGCGCTCACCATCAAGCATACGGTACACCCCCGGCTCGCGTGGCAAGGTGTTTAAATCAATAGGGGCTTCAATCCACATGCGTTAATATCACCACAGAGACATAAAGATACAAAGGGGAATCTTGTTCAGGAGTTTGAGATAGCAGAATCACAGCAGCAAAGAAGCGGGCAGGTAGCACAATCCGGTTTGACGCGGCAGTGGCGTTTGGCGTGTTCGACAATCAGCGCGTGGTATGTATTGAACAGCAGGACATCCGCAGGCAGATGGTTCATGAACAACGTCTGTGTTGCGGTGTAATCGATATCGGCAGAAATCAGGCCGAGGCGGGAGAAGATGCGACGGGTGTAGGCATCAACGACAAAAACCGGCATCTGCAGTGCGTAGAGCAGGATAGAGTCAGCGGTTTCCGGGCCGATGCCTTTTTGGGCAAGCAGTTCGGCACGCGGATTGGGGAGCTTTTTTAATCCATTTTCTTTGCCGTGGCGAAGATAAAATGTGCAGAATAATTTGAGGCGATCCGCTTTCTGGTTGAAAAATCCGGAAGGACGAATCAGTTCGCGCAGGCGCGCATTATCCATATCCAGTATCGCCTCCGCGTGCAAGGCATCGGCCTGTTTCAGGTTGAAGATGGCTTTTTCAACGTTTTTCCAGTTGGTGTTCTGGGTGAGAATCGCTCCGACCATGACCTCAAACGACGTTTGTGCAGGCCACCAGTTCTGCGTGCCGTAAGCAGCCAGCAGCAGGTCGTGGCGCTGCTTGTTTCGGAGTTGGTTGTTTCAACGTCATCCGTTCCGGGTCGTTGTTAATTTTTCTGTTTTTTCAGTCCTGCGGTGCGTTTGAGTTGCAGCACTTCGCCGGGTTTTAGCGGGCGCACCGAGCCTTGCGGCAGGTCGCCGAGTTTCTGGGTTGCAAATTCGACGCGCAGCAGTCTGCGCACCTTGTGCCCGCTGGCATCAAGGGTGCGGCGCACTTCGCGCCAGCGTCCGCGACGGATGGTAATCGTTAACCATGTGTGGCTGCTTTTTTCGGCATCAACCACTACATTCCACGCATCACTTTCCTCGTTACGACCCATATCAATACCGCCGCAGCGCAGTTGTTGCAGGGTATCCATATCGGGATGACCGGTGATACGCACGCGGTAAATACGCGGAATATTTGCGCCGGGACGGGTCAGCGCACGTGCCAGTTCGCCATCGTCGGTGAGCAACAGCAGGCCTTCGCTATCCATATCAAGACGACCGACCGATTGCACGTTGGCTGCAACATCCAGCGTATCGTAAATCAGCGCGCGTCCGCGATCGTCACGCCGCGAGCACAGCATACCGGGCGGTTTGTGGAACAATAAATAGGTGTGTTCGGTCAGTGCTGCGGCTGCTTTGTCGTCGGCTAGAACAATATCGCCCGACTGTACGCGGCGGCCCATATCCTCGACGATCTCGCCGTTCACTTTGATGCGCCCGGCGGCAATACGGCGATCCGCTTCGCGGCGTGAACACAAGCCTGTGCTGGCCAGATAACGGTTCAGCCGTTCACCTGTAGCTGGTTTTTCGGGTGCGGGTTTGCGTTGTGCTGGTTTGCCGCCGGTTTGTTTTCCAGATGGATTCCCGGATGGTTTTGCGGGGTTATTACTGTTCTTCGTTTTCCACGGATTCCGTTTGTTGGGATTCGGGCCGTTCGGATTCGGGCCGTTCGGATTCGAATTGTCTGGATTTGAACTGTCCAGATTCGAGTTGTTCGGACTTGAACCGTTCAAACCGTCCGCGTTCAAGCGGTGTCTCGCTTTTATTTTGATTCGCTTGCGCGGTGGGCGCGCTGCTTGATTCTGTGGTTTCTTCATAGGGGATGTCCATATTTTTCGGGGTGTTTTCTTCGTTGTTTGCATCGAATTGACTGCGTGCTGCGGCTTCCAGTTCTTCCTGATCCATCAATTGGGCGATTTCCGGTAGATCGGCAAGTGAATTCAAACCGAAATCGATGAGAAATGTCTTAGATGTGCCATATAAATGCGGTCGTCCGGGAACTTCTTTGCGTCCGAGCACCTTAATCCAGCCGCGCTCCTGCAAACCGCCGATAATCGAACTGGACACCTTTACGCCGCGCAGCATTTCGATTTCGCCGCGCGTGGTCGGTTGGCGGTAAGCGATAATGGATAAGGTTTCAAGCATTGAGCGCGATAATCGCGGCGGACGACTCTGCCACAATTGCTGCACGGTATCAGAAAACTGTGGCGCACTGCGAAATTGCCAACCACCGGCAATTTCGTGTAAACAAATGCCGCGATCATGGTAATGATCTTCCAACTCGTTCAGCGCCGCGCGCAGATCGGCGGAAGTCGCATCGGTCAAAGCGCGCATACGAGCCAGCGATAACGGCTCGTCGCTGGCGACAATCAGCGCTTCGAGATTAGCAGAGAGATTATCGAATGGGGCGGCAGCGGGATTGGCGGTAGTCATGCGGTCACAGTTTCTTTCGGCAGGATGCTGATTGATGAAAAACAAGCATCCTGCACAACATTGATCGCCTGATTGCGCCACAATTCGAGAATGGCGAGAAATGTCGTTACAATGGCCTCGCGATTAGCGCCTTCAAGCAATTCATCAAACAGCAAGCCGCCCTTTTTCAGGCGTTCGAGCACATGACTCATCTGCTCGCGCACGCTCATCGTATCCATAAAAATATGCTGGCGAACTTCGCCGCCGACGCGCTTCAGCACCTGCCGGAAAGCGATAAGCAAGGCATCCAAATCGGGTTCCGGCAATGGCCGCTCGACTTCGTTCGCCTCGGCAAAATGGCTACGTGTGAACACATCGCGACCCAATCGCGGTGCTGCATCCAATTCTTCGGCGGCGGCGCGATATTGTTCGTAGGCCAGCAATTGGGCGACCAGTTCGGCACGCGGATCGACTGCCTCGCCGTCCTCGTTTACTTCAGGACGCGGCAGCAGCATGCGGCTTTTGATTTGAGCCAAGGTGCTGGCCATGACCAGATAATCACCTGCATATTCCAGATCCAGCGGCTGCTGCGCTTCGAGAATATTCAGATATTGCACAGTCAGCGGCGCAATTGGAATATCGAAAATTTCCATTTTCTGTTCGCGAATCAGGTGCAACAACACATCCAACGGCCCCTCAAAGGCATCGAGGCTGACCGGCGCCATATCGGGAAACATCGTCTTCGGCGCGGATGTCGGAATAGCTTGTGGCACCGCTTGCGATACAGTTTGCAGCGAAGCATCCGTCATGTTTTCCGGCGACATCAAACGCGATAACCCATTTTCAGCGTGCGCCGCACTTTTTCCATCGTCCGTTCGGCTTCGATGCGAGCGCGTTCGTTGCCGCTGCGCACCACATCACGCAAATCGTCGGGATGCGCGGCAATATCCGCACGACGCTCGCGAATCGGTTGCAATTCTTCTTCTAAATGCGCCAGCAGTACCTTTTTGCAATCCAGGCAACCAATTCCGGCGCTGGTACAACCGGCATGCACCTCGGCACGCTCTTCCTCAGTCGAATATAGTTTGTGAAAATCCCAGACCGGGCATTTTTCCGGTGTGCCCGGATCATCGCGGCGCACGCGCGCCGGATCGGTGGGCATGGTGCGCACCTTTTTATCGGTGACCTTCCATTCCTCGCCGAGCTCAATCGTGTTGTTGTACGATTTACTCATTTTACGCCCGTCTAAGCCCGGCAGTTTGGAAGCGGGCATGAGCAGCGATTCCGGTTCGGGAAACAGCGGCTGATCCGGCTTGCGGTAGAGATGATTGAAACGGCGCGCCACTTCGCGTGTCAATTCGACATGCGGCACCTGATCTTCGCCGACCGGCACCGCATCGGCGCGATACATCAAAATATCTGCCGATTGCAGCAGCGGATAACCGAGAAACCCGTAGGTTCCCAAGTCTTTTTCGCGCAACTGCTCAATTTGATCCTTGTACGTTGGCACGCGCTCCAGCCACGGCAGCGGTGTGATAAACGAAAACAGCAGATGCAATTCAGCATGCTGCGGTACCTCGGACTGGATAAAAATCACGCATTTTTCAGGGTCGATACCGACCGCCAGCCAATCAATCAGCATATCCCAAATCGTCTGCTGGACGATGCCGGGATTGGCGTAATCGGTGGTCAACGCATGCCAGTCGGCGGCGAAAAAGAAGCAGTGATGCTCGTCTTGCAGCTTCAACCAGTTGTCCAGCACACCCTTTTTATGCCCCAGATGCAAACGCCCCGTAGGCCGCATGCCGGACAGAATACGCATGGTTTTAGCTGCTTTGTTCACGATTTATTCACCTTGGCGCTCACGTGGCTTCACTCCCGGAATAGTATGCCCCGATGCTGGCATGCACGCAGCTAAATGCAAAACGACTGATTCGGACATTTTAAGAAGATGTTGAGATTGAATTCACCGATAACATACATGAGCCCTGATGCCTCAGCCTCGTCGGGCCAATATGATTTGATCTTTTGTCGCTCATGCTTAAATCATGGGGATTCATCCCCTTTTCTTACACTTGTCGCCCATGATTTCCCCGTCAATCGTCGACTCATCTTTCCGAAAACTAATGATTGGGAGATAGAATGGCTCCCAAGGGCCTCTCGCTGTAATTGATGCAATGTGTTCCCTAGCTGCGCTATAAAGTAAAGACAACCCACTCACCATCAACAAAGGTTCTTTTTTTTCATCAGGTACATTGTCGTTCAATTCAACGAGCCCAGCTATTTTGAGAAATCCGCTATATGGCACAGATTTTTTTCTTGAACCCTTTTTCCTATCAAAAGTTATAGAAATGACAATGCGGAATTTGTTATTATCCTCGCTGTTTTCATACAACTCACCAGCAGCTTCAATATCATAGTTCAATTTTTTAATAGCTTCAGGCACAAACTCTTCGTTAGCCTTAATATTACTCTCAAGCACAAAATATTTTTCCAAAGTCAATAGCATTTGATGTTACCCATTAACTACCATTTTAAATTGTGGTTCACTGTCATTGGCTGTAGGCATGTAAGCCAGATTATCCGATGATGATTCGCTTGTGGTTCCCACAACCTGCATGTAAGAATGTTCTTTAATTGATAAAAAAGGTCGCCATGTGCCAGAATATTCAGGAATAACAGACACAAAGCCATCAAAATGAAAACTAGCGAGCAATTCAGGCCTAGCATTAAATAGCCTCAACAAAATGTCGATAGCCTTACTCTGTCTTGCTGTTCCACGCTCATATCGTGAAAAGGCGTTTACGCCCCCACCAAAGAAATTACCAGCTTCCTTTTGTGTGAAACCAATCTTCTCTCTAATCTGCTTCACTTCTGCAGAGGTTAAGAAGCCATCACCTTGTGCGTGCAAATCGTGAATAGCACGGCGGGTCTCTTTAAGATCATCACCATTAAGAATGGCTTCGTTACAATTAGAGCAATACATTCCTGGCTGATCCACAGTAACGGAAAGTTCTTTGTAGACATATGTTTCGATCTCAACGCGCCGAACCAATTCACCTTCCGAACAAAATGGGCATTTTTCACTAGACATAACTTTCATCCTCCTTACATGAAACAAGCATAATCATGGTTTGGTCATAATTCCTAATAAACTTTAAATACAGTTGATTACCATTCCACATTTGTTTGTATACATCATGCATGATCCTTGAGTCTTTTGTGCCTCGCATACTCTTGTAGAAATTCCAGCATGTTAATTTTTGTACAACATCAACAATATCTTGATCGCTCATTCCTAGTGCCACACTGTCGTGTCGAGCCTCTCTACTAAGATGGATTCGATCTCGATCAGAAAAATGGGCCTTAATCTCATCCAGTGAGTAGGTCGGTCTTCTATGCACTAAAATAACCTCTCAGGTTAATTGTCGCAGATACGCAATGTAACTTTAATCGTGCATTTGTAAATAAAAAATATTGGGCCATGAGCACCATCCAAAAAGAATCTGCTATTTTGAACGTTATAACCCCCCCTGTTCGATAAGCCAAGCAATATCTATACGAAGTCGATTCAATGAAATAGAATGTTTATAAGTTTGCAACATATCCTGAATCTCATTTGAAAAAGGAAAGAGCTAGGGCTTGTTTAACGAATTTTCTCTTTAAAAACATTGATATATAAGCAATGCTCGTCTTATGGTGGCAATCACAC
>QILF01000076.1 GCA_003233235.1 Zetaproteobacteria bacterium | reverse complement strand
TGGAACATGCCATTCTCTGCGATCTTTCCGCGCAAGATGACAGCGCAATCAAACCGGTGCACGCACTGCTGGAACGGCTGCTTTGATGCCGCCTAGGTTGGTGCAGTTTGGTTTGGTGCATTGGTTTGGTGCAACTAAACACACGCTGTTTACGGCTTCTGTTGCCTGCCGTGATGCTTGCGGCATCGTTATCGCTTATCGCTTGCCAGAGTAATCCCTCCCGCCCCTTTTCAGAGGCCAAAGAAAAACAAATTGAGTCGCATTACCGGCTCGGTTTGGATGCCCTGAATAAAAACAACCTGCCCAAAGCTTTTGAGGAACTGCTGCATGCCGAGCACCTTGATCCCGAGCGCGCCGACACCCTTGATGCAATGGGTTATGCATGGCAGTTACGCGGCGATTTGCAAAAATCACTGGCCTACTACAAACGTGCGATAGTCAACCACCCTGCACCACGCACTTTCAACAACTACGGCACGCTGCTGCTGGTCATGAAGAAACCCAAACAAGCCGAAGTGGAATTCCGCAAGGCTCTGGATGATCCACGCTACAAGCGCCCCGATTTCGCCTACATCAACCTCGGCGATGCGTTACTCATGCAGGACCGCCTCAACGATGCGATTGCCGCCTACCGTCAGGCACGTCTGCTGAATCCACAACAGGAATTATCACGCCTAAAGGAAGCCGCCGCCTACATCCAATACAAACGTCCGGCTTTCGCCAAAGCCATGTACGAAACCATTCTGCGCGATGATCCGGGAAACCGTGCCGCACTGGAAGGGCTTCTACCCCTGCTGCGCGTTAGGCACGAAATGAATGAAGCATATCGACAACTTCAAATTTTCATTAAACGCAGCCGTGAACCGCTGGATCGTGCATGGGCCGAAGAAACGGCAAAGGCGCTGGATAAATGAGCCCGGACAAACCTATCAAACAAACAACACAGGAAACGCCACTGAGTGAAGGCGAACTACAAGATCAGGCACGCATTGATTTGGGTATAAAACTCCGCACCACCCGTGAAAACAACAAAACAAGCCTGGCTGATGCCAGCAACCACCTGCGCATTCACTGCGCTTATCTGCAGGGGCTGGAAAATGGCGACTGGAGCGAACTACCGGAAGAAGTCTATGTGATGGGTTTTTTGCGTCAGTACGCAGCCCTTCTCGGTATTGATATAAATGAGGAAATCAAAGCGCTAAAACCAAGTGAATATCAGCTGACCAAGCCATTTACCATGCCCGACCCGCCCATCGCGATGAGTCGCGGCTGGGCAATTGCCGCCGGCACGGCTTTTCTGCTGTTGCTGGTGTTGTTTAACGTCGTTGATGAAGAAAAAGAGGAAATAACCCCTCTAAAAACAACACAAAACATCACTGCCGGGTCTCAAGAATCACAGCAACCCGCCCCGCCTCCGTCAAGCGCACCTGATGTAAAAATTGCCATGCCTCCAACATCTGTCGTAAACACCCCCACGCTTGCAATGCCTCCGCCAAACGTTGCGCAGACACAGCCCGTCATCAACGAAAAAAAGACCTCCACATTACCGGGGGCAGCAGCGCTTGAAATAAACCAAATCGAACCTGCAACACAACAGGCTGCGGCAAATGCTAAAGCCTCTTTCACAAAACACCGTTTTCTGCTGACGGCAAAAAATCAGGATGTCTGGCTGCAACTGCACACACCAAACGGAACACTTGTCAAAGAAGCACTGCTACGTGCCGGTGAAAAGCTATCCGTCATCTCTAACGAAGCGCATCTGCTGCTGACCAGTGGCAATCCGTTGGCGCTGCGCATCAGTATCGACGGGCAGCTTCTTATTAAAAGCGGTACGTTGGGTAAAAAAGGTACAGTTTTGCGTGATTATCTGCTCCAATTGCCTACTGCAACCACAGGAAATACACCTTAATGCCTGCTCAAACACAGCAAACAGCGCCAAAACAACCACGCGCGCTCAAACATGCCGTCGAACTTATCCGCCGTCCGTCGGTCACCCCAGAAGATGGCGGCTGTCAGGATTATATCGAGTCGGTATTGTCGCCACTCGGTTTCAAACGCACGCGTGTTGATTGCGGTGAAGTTTACAACAGCATTTACACCCGTCTCGGTGAAGAAAATGGTATTTTAGCCTACGCCGGACACACCGATGTCGTGCCAACCGGACCGGAAGCGCAATGGCCACACCCGCCTTTTGCTGCAACAGTTGAAGGAAACGTGCTGTATGGTCGTGGTGCACAGGATATGAAAGCCGGAATCGCCTGCTGGATGGCAGCACTTGAAACATGTCTTGCCAAAGCGAATTCACACCTACCCGATTTGCAATTGCTAATCACCTCCGATGAAGAAGGCGCATCCGTGGATGGGACCATCCGCTTGGTCGAATATATGCAAGAGCATGGAAAACTTCCCGATGCCGCCATTGTCGGTGAACCGTCTTCTGCCGAACATGTCGGTGATACCGTGCGTCGCGGACGGCGCGGCGTGGTGCATGTTTACCTGAATATTCACGGCAAACAAGGCCATTCCGCCTACCCGCAGGATGCTGAAAACGCTATTCATCATGCCGTCGAGGCGGCACATGCCATCATGCACATTGATTGGGGCATGCCGACCCCCGGTTTTCCGCCGACCAGCTGCCAGTTCACACAAATGAATAGCGGCGAAGGGGCTTCCAACGTCATTCCCGGACAGGCTGCGGCATTTGCCGACATCCGCTATAATCCGGCGCTAAATTTTGAACAGATTTGCCAGCGCATCAAAAGCGCCTGCCCGATGAGCGACATTGTTAACTTGGATATTCGTCACGAAGCCGCTGCTTTTCACACCCCGGATGGCCCGCTGCTTGATCTGGTCTGCGACAGTATTCGCCGTATCACCGGCATTGAAACACGCCGCGATACCGGCGGCGGAACTTCCGATGGACGTTTTCTTGCCAGCGCGGGTATTCCGGTCGTGGAACTTGGCCTGACCAACGATACCATTCACCAAATCGGTGAACGCGTCGCCACCGCTGAGCTGGACGAATTGACTCGGATTTACACCGATATCATCACACATTTTGAAGGACCGACATGCCTCTAAAAGCAAGCAAGAAACTGGAAACGTTCGCCAATCCGAATCCTGAACGCGACTACAATATCCACATCGAATGCCCGGAATTCACCTGTCTGTGTCCGAAAACAGGGCAACCGGATTTCGCCGAAATCACTCTTGATTACACCCCTGATGCGGCCTGCGTCGAACTAAAATCACTAAAACAGTACCTGTGGAGCTTCCGCGATGAGGGCCACTTCCACGAAAAAGTGACCAATATGATGGCCGACGACCTGCTTAAAACATTAAACCCGCGTCGCTTGCATCTGGAAGCCAAATTCAACGTACGCGGTGGTATTTACACCACCATCGTTGTGGAACATGCGAACAAGCCATGAGCAGGCTGCCTTTCCGTAAAATGCACGCGCAGGGCAACGATTTTGTCATTCTCGACGGGCGTGATTGCAAACTCCCCGAATTGGAAAAATCGTTTATCACCACCCTCGCTGACCGGCGCTTAGGCATCGGTTGCGACCAGTTGCTGGTGCTCTTTCCCGATAATCAGCTTTCCGGCGATAGTTGCACCGCAAGCATGCGTATTTTTAACAACGACGGCTCCGAAGCTGGCAACTGTGGCAACGGTTTACGCTGCGTTGGCGCGATGCTGCTGGAAGAAAATAGTGTGGATAGCGTGGATATTTGCATCGGTGAACGCCGCGTGCGTGCCGAAGCCGTTGAAAACGGTATTCGCATCCACATGGGAAAAGCACAGGTCGGTGAACATTGCGATGCGCATGTGGATGTCGAAATCGGCAACCTGCATCGCGTTTTTTTCGAGGCTATTGAAACTTTCCCGAACGACAGGAATATCGAAATTGTTAGCGGCCAAGTTGCCGACGAGGTTTATATCGACATCATCGAACGCGGTGTCGGGCGCACCCCTGCCTGCGGCAGCGGAGCCTGTGCTACAGCCGTCGCAGTCTGGCATCAGGACGATCATCAGCGTCCGCAGCATATTCATATGCCGGGCGGTATGGTGCTTGTATCCGGCTCACCTGCCGACGTACGACTTGAAGGCCCGGTGAGTTTTGTATGCAAGGGTGAATATCGTCTTCCGGCGCAAAGTTAACGTAGCGCCACGCCTGAGCGGCCCGTAAAAGAACCGTTAAAGACTAAGGAAACTCACTCCTGATGCTCAAGAATATCTTTGAGTATTTCGAAATCCATTTGCAATTCGCGCTGAATACTGCGTTCGACAACTGGCGCGGCCAGCTTGAAGAAATGGCCCACATCCACCTCAAGCGAGCGGCTAATGCGCGTACCGCCATCAATCTCGGTATAACGCAACTCCGCTTCCATCTGCATCGGGCCCGACGTGGTTTGAGATTTCCAGTGGTGTTCATCGGCATCATGTTCAACAACTTGCCAGCTCTGTTCCCACAAACGACCAAGAAATTTGGCCTTCACATGGTAAATCGTTCCCACCTGAATAGCCCCGCCAGTGGCTCTCCGTGATTCAACTACCGAGGTTTGCCACAACGGATCGTTATCACTGTCGTCAAGAAAATCATGAACTTCCTCAAAAGGACACTGGATATCAATACTCACTTCAACCTTGCGCTTGGACATATATCTTTCTCCTATCGCTTCTCTCACAGCAGAGATAAAATGTCCCCCTTTGCGTCTGTAAGCATGCATTTTTATGCTTTAGAAAGCAAGCCTTTGCGCGTATATGTTTACGTATATATGTTTACGTATATATGTTTACGTATATATGTTTACGTATATATGTTTGCGTATATACGGCTTGCATGCGAGAAGAAACGTGTTCACGATGCATTAAAAGCTTTTCTCCGGAGGTATGATGAAAAAACACTCTCCCATCAAACGCTGGTTATTCACCGGGATTATCCTGCTGGTGCCGATTGTCGTAACCATTTACCTGTTTCTCGGTATCGTCACCGCGATGGACGGACTAATCGGTTTGATTCCCAAGGCTTGGCAACCGGACTATTTGATTGGCTTCCATGTGCCGGGACTCGGTGTATTGCTAACGCTGATTATTGTTCTTATCACCGGCATGCTCGGCACCAGTTTCATTGGTCGCTGGCTGGTACGTAAAGGTGAAAACATCGTCGAACGCATTCCGCTGGTCCGCTCGGTATATGGTGCACTGAAAAACGTATTGGAAACGGTACTGCGCGATAATCAGGATGCTTTTCGGCACGTCGTACTCATCGAATATCCGCGTCGAGGAAGCTATGCGCTGGGATTTATCAGTGGTACGGGCGAAGGTGAAGTGCAAAACAAAACAGGGGAGAATGTAATTAGCGTATTCGTACCGACAGCACCGAACCCGACGTCTGGATTTCTGCTCTATGTTCCTGAGAAAGAAACAACAACACTTGATATGAGCGTTGAAGATGCCATGAAATGTATCATTTCAGCCGGTGTCATTACACCAAAGTGGAAGCCCAAGGATTGATACCCTCTGCTAATGGAGCAACTGCGAAATCAGCCCTCACCACGATGCAAAAGTAACTTGCTGCGGTACTCTTCCGGGTCTTTAATCGTCGTCATCGCACCCTCTCGCGGATAAAGTGCATCGAACAAACGCGATGTCCAGAAACGCAGCGCCGCTCGTCGTAACAGCCCGGGTAACAACGCCTGCTCCGCCGCTGTCAATGGCCGTAACGAAGCATAGCCGTCCAGAAAACAAGCCATACGCTGTGCATCATCTTCACCCAAACACACGGCCTGCGCATTCAGTGAAATGGCAATATCCATTGCATATGCGGCATCGTGCGCGTAATAAAAATCAATAATGCCGGACACCGAATCACCATCAAACAATATGTTATCACAAAATAAATCACCGTGAATCACACCACGCGGAAGCTGCGCATCATCCAATCTCGCCTGCCAATCCATTTCGTCGGCCAGTAAATCCGCCGCCTGCGCGCCGTAACGTGCCGCTACATCTGCTTGCATCGCCACAATCTGTTCACCAAGCCATCTGAAACCGCTCGGATTCTCGCGACGCATGGAAAAATCACTTCCGGCAGCGTGCAATTCAGCCAATGCCCGGCCAGCCTGATAAAGTTGTGCACGCGATAGCTGTTCAAGCGTGCGACCCGGAAGGCAGGAAATAATCGCGCCCTTTTTATCGACAACATCAAATCCCGGAATATCAAACAGAAAACTGCCATCCTGCCGGATCATCACATCGGGACACGCGCATCCGGCAGCCGAAAGGTGGTGCATCAAATGCATAAAATACGGTAATTCATCGGCGCTCATGCGCTCAAAAACGGTCAACACATAACGTCCAGAGTCGGTATCGACGAAGAAATTGCTATTTTCGATACCTGCGGCAATACCGGCAAAGGATTTCAGGCAACCAATATCGTAGCCATCAAGAATGGCGGAAATATCGGATTGATTTAATTCAGTATAAACAGACATGGCATCCTCGACCTTAAGGAAGATGCAGCGATTGTGGTACAAGCATCTGCGATTGCAAGTCTCACGAACAAGCTTCACCAACGAACCATCTCAAACGAAGAAAATCACGCGCCGCATGTAGCATGCACCATCTTCATCCGCTAGCTTTCGCACCAACATGGCAACGAATTCAAATGGATAGTATTCTCATTCAGGGCGGATGCCCGCTAAACGGCAGCGTGCAAACCAGTGGTGCAAAAAATGCAGCGCTACCGTTGCTTGCTGCGGCAATCCTGACCGACAAGCCGGTCACTTTCCAACGTATGCCGCACCTGTGCGACATCACGACCATGATTACCCTGCTCGCCAATCAGGGTGCCGATGTATCCATGGACGATCAGGATCGCCTGCGCATCGACACCGCGCCGAGCAATAATCCCGAAGCACCTTACGAACTGGTTAAAACCATGCGTGCTTCGGCACTTGTGCTCGGGCCGCTGCTGGCCCGCTTTGGTCGCGCCCGCGTCTCCCTGCCCGGTGGCTGCGCCATTGGTGCACGTCCGATGGATCTGCATCTGAAAGGTCTGGAAGCCATGGGTGCAAAAATCAGCGTCGAACATGGTTATGTCGATGCTAAAGTAGAAAAAAAACTGCACGGCGCGCACATCGCCTTCGACAAAGTCACCGTCACCGGTACCGAAAATTTAATGATGGCTGCGGCTCTCGCCGATGGCGAAACCATACTGGATAACGCCGCCCGCGAACCGGAAGTCGTCAATCTGGCCGAATCGTTGCGCAACATGGGCGCGGATATCGAAAATGACGGTAGCAGTTGCATTCGCATTCGCGGCGTGGAATCACTTTCCGGTGGCGAATTGGAAGTCATTGCCGACCGCATTGAGGCCGCCACGTATCTGGCTGCCGGACTCATCTCCGGTGGAGAAGTCACAACGCGTGATATCAACCCCGACCTTCTCGACACCTTCCTGTCCCGTCTGCGTGATGCCGGCGCTATTGTCGAAACCGGCAAAGACTGGATTCGCTGTAGTGCATCAAATCGACTGCGTGCAGTGAATATAGAAACCAGTCCGCATCCGGGTTTTCCGACCGATTTGCAGGCACAGTTTATGGCTATCATGTGCATTGCCGAGGGCAGTAGCGTGATTCGCGAAAATATTTTTGAGAATCGTTTTATGCATGTGCAGGAATTGCGTCGTATGGGCGCGCGCATTGTGCTTAACGGTAATATGGCGGTAGTTGAAGGCGTGGAAAAACTATCCGGTGCACCGGTGATGGCAACCGATTTACGCGCTTCAGCAAGTCTGGTACTCGCCGGACTGGCCGCAACCGGCGAAACAACAATCTCCCGCGTCTATCACATTGACCGCGGCTACGAACGTATTGAAGAAAAACTTGGCCAACTCGGTGCATCCATCCGCCGCATCACGCCACATACCGACATGTTCTGGAGACCTGATTTTGCCACATCCTGACCGACCGCTGACCATCGCCCTATCCAAAGGACGCATTCTGGATGATACCCTGCCGCTGCTGAAACAGGCCGGGCTGATACCAACAGAAGATTTGCGCAAAACGCGCAAATTGATGGTTGATACAACGGGTGGCGTTCGTTTTCTGCTTATCCGTGCCGCCGATGTCAGCACCTACGTTGAACACGGCGCTGCCGACATGGGGGTTGTCGGTCGCGATTTACTTCTTGAACACCGCCCGCATGTGCTGGAACCGCTGGATCTGGCGATTGGCCGCTGCCGCCTGTGTATCGCCGGGCCTGCCGAACTTGTCGCTAAAGGACCGCCACCAGCAGGAAGTCGCATCCGCATTGCTACCAAATACGACCACCTGACTGAAAAATACTATCTGTCGCGTGGCGTGCACGCCGATATTATTCACCTCTACGGCTCGATGGAACTCGCACCGCTGGTCGGCATGGCTGACCGTATCGTCGATCTGGTCGAAACCGGCAGCACCTTGCGCGCCAATAATCTTGTCGAAGAGGAAACGCTGTACGATATTTCCAGCCGTCTGGTTATCAATCCGGCCAGCATGGCAACACGCAAATCGCTTATTCAACCGGTTGCTGATGCGCTGGCCGATGCGGTACAAAAAACCGGAAGGAAATCATGAGCGAAATCCAACGCTTGAATGCTGAGGATGATAATTTTTCCGCAAAATTGGCTGTTTTACTCTCACGCGAAACCGATACCGGTGCGGATGTGCAACAGCTTGTCGCAGGTATTCTCTCAGAAGTAAAATCGCGCGGTGATGCAGCATTGTGTGAATTCACCGCACGCTTCGACCATTGGCCATGTACAAATCAGACCATCGAAATCACCCGTGCCCGCATGCAGCAGGCATGGACATCCTTGGATAATGAAGATCGTGAGGCTTTGGAGCTGGCCAGCACGCGTATTCGCGCCTACCACGAGCATCAACATCAGGAAAACTGGGAGTTTACCGACCAAGCCGGTCTCACCCTCGGACAGCGCATCACGCCGCTGGATCGTGTCGGCTTGTATGTTCCGGGTGGCAAAGCCGCCTATCCGTCTTCGGTATTGATGAACGCCATTCCGGCACGCGTGGCTGGTGTAGAAGAAATTATCATGGTTGTGCCGACACCTGCCGGTGAAATGAATGAGCTTGTCCTTGCCGCCGCCTATTTGAGTGGCGTACAACGCGCATTTGCCGTCGGCGGTGCGCAGGCTGTGGCCGCCCTCGCCTACGGAACGGAAACCATTCCTGCCGTGGATAAAATCGTCGGCCCCGGCAATAAATTTGTTGCGGCTGCCAAACGGCAGGTATTCGGAACCTGCGGCATCGACATGATTGCCGGACCATCTGAAATCGTGGTTGTCGCCGATGCCGGAAACCCCGAATGGCTGGCCGCTGATTTTCTGTCGCAAGCCGAACACGATGAAGCCGCGCAGAGTATTTTTATCTCCACCGATGCAGATTTGATTGATGATGTCGCTGCCGCAGTTGAGAAACATTTAAAGGTATTAGCGCGTGCTGAAATTGCACGCAATTCGATAGAAAATCATGGTGCGCTGATTCTTGTCCCCGATCTGGCCGTTGCTGCTGAAGTGGTCAATACCATTGCCCCCGAACATCTTGAACTGGCACTGGACGACCCGGATATGCTGCTGCCCGAGATTCGCCATGCCGGAGCCATTTTTATCGGTCATTTCGTACCGGAAGCGCTCGGCGATTATGTCGCTGGCCCCAATCACGTGCTGCCAACCAATCGCACCGCACGTTTTTCATCGGCGCTCGGTGTTTACGATTTCACCAAACGCAGCAGCGTTATCCGCGCCAGCCGCGAAGCAGTCGCTGCCGTCGGCCCGACTGCAGCACATCTGGCCCACCGCGAAGGCCTGCAAGCACATGCACTGAGCATCGAATTACGTCTAAAGGACAACACATGATTCGTAATGACATCAAAACACTGGCTGCCTACCACGTTCAGGATGCTGATGGCCTGATTAAACTGGATGCGATGGAAAATCCGTATCCGCTGCCGGATGCGCTACGCAAAGCCTGGGCTGAAATGCTCAGTCGCTGCAATATCAACCGTTATCCGGATGCCGACATGTTGGAATTGCGCCGGAACATTGCCGAACGCGAAGGCGTAGAAGCCGAGCAGGTTATTATTGGTAACGGCTCCGATGAACTGATTCAAATGCTGCTGATGGCCGTCGATCAAGGTGCATGCGCGGTTCCGAAGCCGACCTTTGTGATGTACGAAACCATTGCCCGCTGGTTGAAGCGCCCTGTCGCCGAAGTACCGCTGAAAGCCGATTTTTCACTGGATGCAAATTCATTCCTGCAAGTCTGCGCCCGCGAAAAAGCGAGCCTTGCTTTACTCGCCTGCCCGAATAATCCAAGCGGTAATATGTGGCCGGAAGAAACCATTCGCCAAATTGCTGAGAATTTTCGCGGCCTGTTGATTATCGACGAAGCCTACGCGCCATTCGCCAATCACACGCACAACAGTATGGTCGGCGGCAATGTCATGCTGCTACGCACCTTTTCCAAGCTCGGCATGGCCGGTTTACGGTTCGGTTATGCGCTCGGTGATGCGAATTTGATTACCGATTTAAACAAAGTGCGCCTGCCCTACAACATCAACAGCCTGACGCAGGTATCAGCGCGCTTTTTTCTTGATCACTACGATGTTTTTGAAGAACAAGCACAGAAAATACGTCAGGAACGCGGTCGCATGACCGCCGCTTTGATGGCTGTTGAAAATATTGAAGTCTTTCCGTCGCAGGCCAACTTTCTGCTGCTGCGTGTTGCCGATGCTGATGCCATATTCAACGGACTTGTGAAGGTCGGCATTCTCATCAAGAATCTGCATATTAAAGGTAGCCTGCTGGACAATTGCCTGCGCATCACCATCGGCCTGCCGGAAGAAAACAACCGCCTGTTAAACGCCCTGAAGGAGTTGCTATGAGCCGCCAAGCTTCGATTACCCGCACCACCAAAGAAACCGACATCCGCTTGTCACTCAATCTCGATGGCTCCGGAACCGCTGATCTGAACAGTTCCATTCCGTTTCTTGATCACATGCTGGAACAAATCGCCCGTCACGGCCTGATTGATTTAACGATCAACGCCAAAGGCGACCGTGAAATCGACGATCATCACACCGTCGAGGATATTGGCATTTGCATCGGCGAAGCACTACACGATGCGCTTGGTGACAAAACAGGTATTCGTCGCTACGGGCATGCCTATGTGCCGCTGGATGAGGCGCTATCGCGTGTTGTTCTGGATATGTCCGGTCGGCCCGGGCTTGAATATCACATTGATTTCCCAAAAGAACGCGTCGGTGATTTCGATATTGATTTGTTTAAAGAATTTTTCCAAGCCATTTGCAATCATGGCAAAATCACCCTGCATATCGACACCATTCGCGGGGCCAACAATCATCACATCATCGAAACGGTGTTCAAGGCTTTTGGCCGCGCTCTGCGTATGGCTGTCGAACCTGACCCGCGCCAGAGCGGCATTCCCTCGACCAAGGGCGCGCTTTGATTCAGGAAACCCTTTGAACTGCAAAGTACGCAAAGTTTCGCAGAGGAAAACTAGACATAAAGCATCTTTAACGATGCCTTACTTTGCGTATCTCTGCGTACTCTGCGGTTCCAAATTCGTTAAATGACAATGATTGCATTGATTGATTACGGCATGGGCAACCTGCATTCCGTCGCCAAAGCACTGGAAAAAGCAGGTGCTAAAGCCTCGCTAGTCAAGAATCCGGAAGAACTGAGACAAGCCACACGCATCGTGCTGCCCGGCGTCGGTGCATTCCGCGATTGCGCTTCAGCACTCACCGAAACCGGCATGGATGAAGCCTTACGCGAAAAAATTGCTGCCGGAATCCCCTTTCTCGGCATCTGTCTCGGCATGCAGGTGCTGATGGACGTGTCCTACGAGTTCGGTGAATACAAAGGTCTCGGTCTGATTCCGGGTGTCGTGAAAAAGTTTCCCGATAACCACCCCGCACGCGGCTTCAAAATCCCGCATATGGGCTGGAATGATGCAATTTTGGCATCTGGAATTGAAACACATCCGGTACTTGCACCCTTAGCCGCTCAGCAAGTGTATTTCGTGCATTCCTACTATTGCGCCCCCGAAAACCCGGCACACACCCTCGCCGCCTGCAGCTACGGCGATTACCCCTTCGCCGCCGCCATCGGTCGCGACAACATCATCGGCGTGCAGTTCCACCCCGAAAAATCCCAAAAAGCGGGACTTGCCCTGCTGGAGGCCTTTCTACGCTGGAAACCGTAAGGCAGGGGACCGCTTCGGTGGGCCGAAAGCAGACCGTTATCCCTGCCGTGCAATAGATTTCTCATAAGTCCGACAGACTCCTAGAATCAGACCTTCACTACGGGCATGCCCGGCAATATGCAATAACTTCTTACAACAAGATTTTAGTTTGTCTATATTTATTAAATAGTAAGGATGAAATAGAATATGAAAAGCCAAGCCGCCGGAAGCGGGGATGGGGAGAAGGTGGGTGCTCCCGGCAGCCTGTCTGAGAAGCGACGAATCCACGCTTTAAACTATGTTCGGGCAGATACATCTCTTCATTCGGTATATTCAGCTTTTTTAACTACTCCCAGCTTAAATCGGCAATGATAATGCATTAAAGGTCGATGCAAAATGCGTTCGCTTACAGCTTGAAATTGATATGAATCAGCAACAGCATGTACCATCCGGTTTGACGGCTTCGATATACGCGGAAACAACATAATCTTCCACGCCTCTGCCCGGAGCCCAGTCACGGATAAATTCACGCGAAGCATCTTTCGGAACGATGCGGATGCTCTCGAAACCCGCTTCCGCCATCATTGTTTCCAGCTCGTTAATCAATGAAGCACCGGCCATGCAACCGGCGTGCAACATCGGGTCGTTTTTCATCTCCTCAGGCATCTCCGCCGTCGCCACCACATCCGAAATAGCCAGCCTTCCGCCTGCTTTAAGCACACGAAACGCATCGCTAAATACCAGTTCCTTGTGCGGTGACAAATTAATCACGCAATTGGAAATAATGATGTCGGCAGTGTTATCGGCGACCGGCAAATGCTCGATTTCTCCAAGCCGAAATTCAACATTGTTAAAATTGCCTTTTTCGGCATTTCCACGTGCCTTGGAAAGCATCGCAGGCGTCATGTCGATGCCAATTACTTGGCCGGATTCGCCAACCTCACGCGCCGCTAAAAACGCATCGAAACCGCCTCCGCTACCGAGATCAACGACCACCTCACCCGCTTTAAGACTGGCAATCGCACGCGGATTTCCGCAGCCGAGCCCCATATCCGCACCTTCCGGCACATTGCACAGGTCATCTTCGCTGTAACCCAGACGGGTGGAAATTAATGTGTTGATGGCGGTATCGTCGGACACCCCGCAACAGCTCGATTCCACCCCACAACAAGCTCCGCTATCACTTGCTTGAGCTACTTCGGCATAACTTTTCCGCACATGCTGGCGCACACCATCTGCTTCTACACTCATCAATTTCTCCGTTTCATATGCTTTAAAATATCAGTAATTTCCGATGGTTCCATGCGTTTCGTGTAATCGGCATCAACAAACGCATGCACTATCGTACCGCTTTGATCGACAATATAAGTCGCAGGCATCGGCAGTTCAAATCCGTCATTACCCTGACTTGCAGCCAGTTCAATGCCAAAATTCGTATAAATCGCCTGTAGCGATTCAGGCAGTGAAAAAACAAGCCCGAATTGCCGCGCCAAAGCATGATTCCGGTCATGCAGCAGCGGGAAGGTTAAATTTCCCTTGTCACGTATCTCACCGGCATATTCAGGCAATTCCGGTGCAATCGCCAACAGACTCGCCCCGCACGCCTTAATCTCGGGCAGTTCCCGCTGCAAGGCCTGCATCTCCAGATTGCAATACGGACACCACGCCCCGCGATAAAAACTAATCACCACAGGCCCGGCCAGAAGCACATCGGCAAGCCGCACGCGTCCGCCTCCCACTTCCGGCAAATCGAAATCAGCAACCGTATCCCCTGCTTTCAGCGCCTGCCCGACGAGTCCGGAACGCTGCAATGCCTCGCTTGCATCCTGCATCACCGCCATCGCATCCTGCGGTATCTTATCTGCCATATCCTGCTTAAGCTGCTCAATCTGCTGATCTAAACGCATCTATTCTTCCAGTGCGCCACCACAGCTTGAGCCGTGGCCGGCGGTACAACCATAACAGTGGTTCATGACGACAATCGGGTTGCCCTGCAAATCACGTCCGTTCAACTCGCTCAAATGGGTGCGCGGTTGAGCATCCACGTGCAGAGGTAAATTCAGCATCTGATTAAAATCGCAGTCGAAGACATAACCCTGCCAGTCAACGCTTAACAGGTTGCGGCACATCACATTATCAAGATTTGATTCGTGATAGGCTTCCTTTAAAAGTTGCATATATTCCGAGAATTTACCTTTTGATATTAAAGTGCTACCAAAGCGTTGAATCGGCATGTTGGTAATCGTAAACAGGTGGTTGAAAACAACGCCGTAACGTGATTCAAGCTCCTGATGGTACACACCCTCCAACGCCTGTTGATTGGGCGGTAGACTTGGCCCGAGCGGATTAAATACGAGATTCAGGACTAAACCTGTCCCGTCTACGCCATAACCGAGTGCATTGAGCCGCTTGAGCGCGTCCATGCTGGTTGAAAAAACGCCGATACCGCGCTGACTATTCACATTGTCCTCAAGATAACAGGGCAACGATGCCACCACCTCAACCTGATTTTCAGCAAAAAAAGCAGCCATCCCTTCATAACCGGGTTCTTCAAGGATAGTCAGATTGCAGCGATTCATCACCTGCACGCCCAATCTGCGTGCCTGCATCACCAAATCGCGAAAATACGGGTTCATTTCCGGCGCACCACCTGTCAAATCAAGCTTTTTAACACCACTTCCGGCAAGATAATCGAGCACCTGATCTATCGTCTGACGATCCATCACCTCTTCACGCCGAGGCCCTGCATTGACGTGGCAATGCAGGCAGGTCTGATTACATAAATAGCCGAGGTTTACCTGTAAAGTCTCCAATTTAGCTCTTGAAATTGATGGAAATTCAGTATTTTCCAATAAAGGCAATGTAGCGTGCATTCGCTTTATCTCTCCCATGGCATTGGCTATCGCACAACGCAATTTATCGACGGCATATTGGCATAGTCGCAAAAAGAATGAAATCCTTACCCCAAATTCAATGCTGGCCAACGATACTAGCGCGACCTCAAATCACTTGCGATATCAGCGCTACCTCGTACCATCGGTCACCTTAAAATCACCATCCGCAGAAGGTTACCCAATCAACCTTCGACAAGTTTCACAGGAGAAATGAAATGGACGCCAAGGAAGTTGAATTCGCAGTCAGAGAAGGTCGCAGCCTGTCCGGTCAGAATCTTTCCGGATTGGATTTATCCGGTCTGAATCTGAAAAACGCCATGTTGAGCAGCGCCAATCTATCGGATTGCAATTTTCAGGGAACTGACTTGCGCGGTGCCGATCTTTCTCATGCCAATTTATACAACGCTGACCTGCGTGGTGCAAAATTGCGCCGGGCCAACCTCACCCGCTCCAATCGTACTTTGGCTAAAATTCGTAAATGGGCGCTGAAAGGCGCATATATCGCAGGCCCGACGGCCTACACCGATTAAGCAAGCCATGACTGCCAAGATTCAACCGTTGCCGGGCGCACTGCCGCTGCATGAAGATAAGAATTTCCTGCGCGAAAGCGAATGGGTAATCCTCAAGCTATTGTGCCGCCCGCTGGACTCTCTGGCCGAAAACAACGCCGAAGAACTCAGTGCCGCCAGCGGTAAGCAACTCGCCGTTGAACGCTGCAAACAACTGATTTCCATCGTCCGCTTGAGCAAGCGCGCGGGTTTGGGTAGTTGGGCGGCACGTTTAATCGTTGAAGCCGGGTTCGATGAACAGGATGTAGACTCACTGGCCGCTGAAGAAATCAGTGCTACAGTCAATCAACACATGGGGTATGCAATTTTCAATCCAGCCACAACACGCGCGCTAGCCGCTTTGCAGGAAACGTGGCGCAATAAAAATCAACAGGAAAACGCATGAATGAACGCATATTGATTACCGGCGGCGCAGGTTTTATCGGTGCTAATCTTGCTGCGGCACTGGTTAAAAAACCGGCAACCGAGGTCGTCGTCCTTGATGACTTCAGTTTCGGTAGCTGGAAAAACCTGCTGCATGTGGATTGCGAGGTTCGCGCCGGTTCAATTGCTGACCCCTCCCTGCATCAGGAAATCGCCGCTGGTGCATTTTCCGCCATCCTGCATGAAGGTGCAATTTCCGACACCACAGTTCTCGATCAACGCCTTATGCTGGAAACCAATACCAATGCTTTTGCCGCCATGCTCGAAGCAAGCGTCAGCTCCGGCACACGCATCATCTATGCCTCCTCAGCAGCCACCTATGGTAATGCGGCTGCACCGAATACTGTTGGCGGAGAAGAAGAAGCAGCCAATATTTACGGTTTTTCCAAGCTCTCCATGGATCGTATCGCCAGACGCTGGTACGACCGTCACCCGTCCGTCATCATCGGTCTGCGCTATTTCAATGTTTACGGCCCCGGCGAAGCGCACAAAGGAACGACAGCTTCGATGATGCTGCAATTGTACAATCAGGTGATGGACGGCAAGCAACCGCGTCTTTTTAAACACGGTGAGCAAATGCGCGATTTTATTTATATCCGCGATGTGATTGATGCCAATCTGGCCGCGCTAAAAGCACCGCGTTCAGGTGTTTGCAATGTGGGCTCGGGCAAAGCGCGTTGTTTTAATGATGTGGTCACAAATCTGGAAACCCGGCTTGATCGCAAATTGAATGTTGAATATTTCGATAACCCGTTCGATTTTTACCAGAATCACACGGAGGCCGAAATGGAAGCTACCCGCGAGTTACTCAATTGGTCGCCGGTCTGGGATTTGGAAAAAGGTATGGCCGAATACATTTCCCTGTTGCAAAAAGGCTTCAACGAACCTGTCGAGGTGGCCGCATGACGGGTAAAAACTCAACGACCAAGTGCAAATCAAAGTTGCTTCATGTCGGCATGGCGATTGTTCTGCTGCCACTGGCATCATGCCTCACGTTCACAACCCATCAGGGCAATGTACTCAAACCGACCAAACTGGCGGCTATTCATGTAAAGGACAGCCGCTTTCATGTCGAATCATTGCTTGGCACGCCGATGCTTAAGGATGATATGCGTCCAAATCAGGCAATTTATGTCGAAGATTTTAATGATCCGGATACCGGCCAACACTATCTGCGTCGCGTCGAAATCACCTACAACAAGTCCGGACGTGTCAAAACCATCAAACGTTTCGGTTTCAGTAGCAAAAAAACTGCGAAGGGCAAATAATCAACTCTGAACAGTTTAAAACAGGAGTAATTGAAACAAAACTAACCCTTCTTCTGTTTTACAACATCAGGCACTGATGATTCCACAACATCCCCTGCAACATCCTGCTGAGGGGCCGAGACAGGCACGACCGGTTCAGCTTGCCGACCCCCGAAAAAACCACGAATTTTTGCAAACACCATCTTGATGCCACGCCACAAACGCGGCAACAGCCAGATCATCATCAGGATAAACAGGCCGAGCAGAACCAGATATAGAACCGGATGATTCAGCGCCGTCCATAGGCCGACAATCACGGCAATATCTTCAGCAATTGAGGCCGTCCAGTTGCTAAACGGCTCGGGAGAAGTGTTAATAAGCGCACGTGTACCTGCTTTGGTAGCGTGCGTCGAAGCCGCCAAACCACCACCGAGAAGACCTGCCGCCAGCTCCACAGCCGGGTTGACGTCACCAATTGCAGCCGCCGCCAGCATCGCCCCTGCGGGAATGCGTATAAAGGTGTGCAAACCATCCCACGCGCTGTCCACACCGGGGATTTTGTCGGCAAAGAACTCAACAAAATACATAACGCCGGCAGCCATCAGAACCAGTGGATCGGTGAGAATTTCCAAACCCGGCGGCAACACGATATTTCCGCTTAGGCCCATCAGGCCGAGGGTCAGAATCGCCGCATAAAGATTGATACCACTGGCCCATGCCGCACCCATAGTCAGAGCCAGCGCGCTGGTAATACTGTTAAGTTGATCCATATTGCTCTCCTGTTTTTACATTACACACAACTGATAGTCATACCGTTATCAGTCAGCGGCAAGAGCAAAAATCCCACCTGAGCCGGAAAATCGTGTTTCTATTCAATCACCTTGATGCTTTTAATAACCACCGGTTTCAATGGCACATTTTGCATGCCGGAACGGTAACCTGTTTCCACAGCTTCAATTTT
Organism: Zetaproteobacteria bacterium; assembly: GCA_003233235.1. Lineage (GTDB taxonomy): Bacteria > Pseudomonadota > Zetaproteobacteria > Mariprofundales > Mariprofundaceae > UBA1543. The sequence continues at coordinate 12,628 of QILF01000076.1, read as the reverse complement.
ACGTACCACATCCATACCTTTAATCACCGAACCGAACACAGCATAACCCCAGCCGCGCGTGTTTTTTTCACGGAAATTCAGGAAACTGTTGTTCTTGGTATTGATAAAAAACTGCCCTGTTGCCGAATGCGGAGCGCCAGTACGCGCCATCGCGATGGTACCGACGGTATTCCGCAGCCCGTTATCCGCTTCGTTACGAATCGGAGCATGGGTTTCTTTTTTGCTCATCTGCTCACTGAAACCACCGCCCTGAATCATAAAATTCGGAATCACCCGATGAAAAATCGTGCCCGAGTAGAATCCTTCTTTCACATAACGCAGAAAATTAGCCACGGTTTGCGGCGCTTTGTCTGCATTCAACTGTATCTCAATAACGCCCATGCTGGTCGTCATGCGTACTTTTGGATTTTCTCCTGCCATGGCCGACGTGCCTGCCAAATGAAATATAGCGATGGCCAAAACCAGCGAAATAGCGATTTTTTTCATAGTTTTTCCTTTGCGCGGTCGTTTTTTAGTGAATTTTCTCAGCAATTCATCGCGGCGAGTTTAACAGAGCCTTGCTATGCACATCAAATGGCTAAAAACAGCCTTCGCTGCCCTACGCTCTACCTGATTATCGTTCAAGCAAGCAACGAGAGCATACGCCTGCCGAGAAGCGTTGGATTATGTTCAACACTCACACCCGCTGCTTCAAGCGCCGCGAACTTTGCCTCCGCAGTACCCTTGCCGCCGGAAACAATCGCCCCCGCATGGCCCATGCGCTTGCCTTTCGGTGCCGTTGCACCGGCAATGAATGCCACCACCGGTTTGCTGACATGTTCGTGAATAAATTCAGCTGCATGCTCTTCATCCGCACCGCCAATTTCGCCAATCATGACCACCCCTTCGGTTTGTTCATCGGCCTCGAACAGCCGTAATGCATCAATAAAATTCATACCGTGAATCGGATCGCCACCCATGCCGATGCATGTGCTTTGTCCCAGTCCGGTTTCAGTCAATTGCGCTACGGCTTCGTAAGTCAGGGTTCCTGAGCGGGAAATCACCCCGATTCGACCGGGCAGATGGATATGCCCCGGCATAATACCGATTTTCGCTTCGCCCGGCGTGATAATTCCGGGGCAATTCGGACCAATCAATAGCGGTGGTTTGTTCATCGTCTTGAGATGCGATTTAACCGCAAGCATCTCCTGCACCGGAATCCCTTCGGTGATGCAAACAATCAGCGACAGGCCCGCATCAGCCGCTTCGATAATCGCCGCCGCTGCAAAACGCGGTGGCACAAAAATCACCGTCGCCTCAGCATCTTCCGCCGCAACCGCTTCGGCCACCGAATCGAATACGGGACGGTCCAAATGCCGCTGCCCGCCTTTGCCCGGCGTCACCCCGCCAACAAACGTTGTCCCATAATCAATCATTTGTCCGGAGTGAAATGCGCCCTGCCGCCCGGTAAAACCCTGGCAGATGACACGCGTGTCTTTTTTCAATAATACGCTCACGATTAAACCTCTTTCTCGTCTTTTCCATCTTCTTTTCCGGCATAAATAGCAAAACTTACAATCAACAACGAGCATCCGACTTTTATATTTTCTTATCATTTCCATTCATACTGAATAAACGTTCAAACCCTTCACTAGCCCAGCCATATGATCGAAATCGGCATCGTCGTGCAATAAAACCAGATCATGTTCCAACGCAATGCGCGCAATCAGGCAATCAATCGTCGAGCGAATCGTCATGCCTTTTCGACGGCAATCGAAATAAATTTTCGCGGCCCCGGCATGCGATTCGAGTGCGTCCAGTGGATGATAGAATCGCTGAGTTTGCAGATATTTGCGAAGCTGTTTGAAATCACGCTCACCTTTGGCTCCCTGCAATAATTCCTGATAAATCACCCCTGTGAGGCCGAAAGGAATCCCTTTCTCGATAATTTCCTGAAAATAACGCGTTACAGGCGTGTCTTTACAGCGAAACAGAGAAATCCACACCGATGTATCCACCAGATACATCAGCTATTGCGCTCTCTTAGTGTTTTATAATCGTAATCATCTGCAATTCGCACCTTACCGACCAGTTCCAGAACATTCTTGCGATTGTGATGTTCGACGAACTCTTCCAACGCCTGATTAATTAACTCTCGTTTGCTCTTAGCCCGGCTATATTTGAAAGCTTGGCTAACCAGTTTATCGTCCAGCACAATATTCGTTCGCATCTTATATACACCTCATAGTGTGTATTGTAATACACCTTTTAAATAAAATCAAATGTCCAAAGACTCTGCTCAACACGCCGCCTGCGCAGCCATGCTTGCCGCCTGATCAAGATCATCGGCCCAACGCACATCCAATCCGGCATCTTTGACAATCTTGCGCCCTTCTTTCTCATTCGTGCCAACCAGTCGCATGACAACAGGAACGCGCATCGGATGCGTTTTAATCGCCTCAAGCAAGCCATTGGCAATAATATCGCAACGCACAATACCACCGAAAATATTGACCAGCACCGCTTTTACGTGCGCATCGGAAAATAGCAGCTTAAACGCCTCACACACTGCATCCACCGTCACACCGCCACCGACATCGAGAAAATTCGCCGCCTGCGCGCCTTTAATCTGAATCATATCCATCGTTGCCATCGCCAAACCAGCACCATTAACCATGCAACCGATATTGCCGTCCAGCGCGATATAATTCAGGCCGAATTCGGCAGCTTCTGTTTCACGCGGCTCCTCTTCACTGAAATCACGCAGATCAAGCAACGCCGCCTGCCGGTACAATGCATTATCATCAACAATAAATTTTGCATCGAGCGCAATAAGCTGCTCTTCCGCCGTCAATACCAGCGGGTTCAATTCAATCATGCTGGCATCTTTGCTTTGAAAAGCAGTGTGGAGGGATTCAATCAGGCGTGTAAAATCAGTCACCTGCGCGCCTTCAAGACCGAGAAATAGTGCCATTTTGCGACACACATCGGCTGTCGGCTGCTCTGCAAGTGTCATGATTTTTTCCGGTGTTTCTGCGGCAACACCTTCAATATCCATACCACCAGCCGGACTTACAACGAATGAAATACACTCATTTTCTCTGTCCACCAGTAAACTAAGATAAAATTCGCGCGCAATATTCAGCCCTTCTTCGATATAGACCTTATGCACCAGTTTACCGCCACCTCCAGTCTGTTTGGTGACCAGTTTATGACCGAGCAATGCCCTTGCCGCTTCGCCAACCTCTGCTTCGGAATGACAAATCCGCACGCCACCGGCTTTACCGCGTCCACCGGCATGAATCTGCGCTTTGACGACCCACACAGCCCCGCCAAGCTCACCGCAAGCCGCCACGGCTGCATCAACATCGTTGGCTAAAACACCGTGTGGAACCGGCACGCCAAATGTTTTAAGCACAGCTTTGGCCTGATATTCATGAATATTCACGTTATTCCCCTTTTATTCTGAATATTTAGAACAGTTATGAGCCACTTGAAAAAGTCGTGAGCGGCGATTTACTTCCCCACTTCGAGTGCGATTGCAACTCATCCACCCAGACTTTTGCAAGTGGCTCTTATGAACATTTAAAACAATTCTGAACACATTTAAAAATGTTGCAGCGCATCGACCTGTGCGACCAGTTTCTCCACCGATGCCAACGAACGCTGCACGGCTGCTTTTTCGTCGTCGGTCAGGTCCAGTTCAATCACCCCTTCCATGCCGCCACCACCCAGCTTGCACGGTACTCCCATAAAATGACCGTGCACACCATATTCACCTTCGAGCAAGGCTGCACAAGGAAGAATTCTATTTTTATCCTTCAGAATTGCTTCGGCCATCTCGACCACTGCCGCCCCGGGAGCATAAAAAGCAGAACCTGTCTTCAACAGTTTGACAATTTCCGCACCACCCTGCGCCGTACGTTCGGCAATAGAGGCGACTTCCTGTTTGGACATCAATTCGGTAATCGGAATACCGGCCACGGTCGAATAACGTGCCAACGGAACCATTGCATCGCCATGACCGCCGAGCACAAAAGCTGTTACATCTGCAATCGACACATCCAGTGCCTTGGCAATAAAAGAACGCATGCGCGCCGAATCCAGCACACCCGCCATACCAATCACCCTTGAACGCGGAAACCCGGATACCTGCTTGGCCGCATACACCATCGCATCTAACGGATTGGTCACCACCAGCAGAATGCAGTCCGGTGATTGCGCGACAATTTTAGCTGTCACATCGGCGACAATTTTAACATTTGTGGCAATCAAATCGTCCCGGCTCATGCCCGGTTTACGCGCGATGCCAGCAGTAATAATCACCAGATCGGAGCCTGCGGTATCGGCATAATCATTGCTGCCGAGAATATTAGCATTATAGCCCTGAATCGGTGATGCCTCGAACATATCCAACGCTTTGCCCTGTGGCACGCCTTCAATTACATCAAGCAAAACAATATCCGCCAACTCTTTCTGAGCGGAGAGAAAGGCTGCTGTTGCACCAACATTCCCCGAACCGACAACGGTAACTTTTTTACGTTGAAAATAGCGGTTATCACCGCGTTTCATTCCAGACCAGCGCATGATGGACTCCTTAGATATTTGACGTTGGTAAACATAAACTTGCCAAGTCGGCTTGTCGAACGTGGAATGCGGATATGCCCCTGCCAAATGTCGCTGAGTTAACGCGTTCCTTACCTGAAGACCTGTTGCGCATTTGCCAGTCCATCATGGTGGCTGGCGGTCATGCCTGGCTGGTTGGCGGCTCGGTACGCGACATGCTACTCGGCCATATACCCGTTGATTTTGATCTGGAAATCTACGGACTGGACAACAGACAATTGAAGGCCGCATTACAAAACCACGGGCGCTACGAAGAAGTAGGTAAAAAATTCGGCGTCATCAAGCTGTGGACAAACGGGCTGGAAATTGATTTGGCTCTGCCGCGCAAAGAATCAAAGAAAGGCAGTGGACATCGTGGTTTCAGTATCGAAACCGACCCCGGAATGGCTCCTGAAACCGCCTCCACGCGCCGCGATTTCACCATCAATGCCATGATGCTGAATCCGTTGACCGACGAGCTTCTGGATTTCCATCATGGTTGCGAGCATCTCCAGCGTGGTTTGTTACGCCACGTATCCCCTGCTTTTTCCGAAGATCCCTTGCGACCGCTACGCGCCATGCAATTTGCCGCCCGCTTCCAACTGAAACTGGATACGCAAACCGCTGAATTATGCTGCTCGCTACTTAGTGAAGCCGAAACACTGCCTAAATCACGCATCTGGGAAGAATGGCGCAAATGGGCGCATGCGCCACACCCGTTATCCGGTCTTAATGCGTTGAAAGAATCAGGCTGGCTGGCCTGTTACCCGCAACTGGAATCCCTCATCGGCTGCAAACAGGACCCGACATGGCATCCGGAAGGCGATGTCTGGATACACACTCGTCTGGTCGTCGAAGCCGCTGCAAGTACGGCTAAACGCCATGCTTGGCAGGGCAGAAAACGCGAGCAACTGATGTTTGCCGCACTGTGCCACGATTTGGGAAAACCGGCAGCAAGTTTTACCCACGAAAATGGTCATATCCGTTCCTCAGGCCATAGCGAGGAAGGCATCGAACCGGCCAAACAGTTCCTGCGCAGCATCGGTGCACCGGAACAGCTAATCAAACACATTTTGCCGCTGGTACGCGAACACCTAGCCCATTTACACGGCAAGCCCACACCGCGCGCCATTCGCCGTCTTGCCTATCGCCTTGAACCGTCCGGCATCGACATGTGGGAGGCGCTGGTTGAAGCCGATGCCTCCGGTCGATCACCGTTACCCGCTGCGCGTCCCGCTCTGCCGTGGTTGGAGCAAGCAAAACAAATCGCCTTGCATAAAACTGCACCCGAACCATTGGCTAGCGGCATCATGCTACTCGAAATAGGCATGCAACCCGGACCGGCAATGGGTAAGCTTCTTGATACTGCATACCAAGCACAATTGGACGGTGAATTCACCGATGCCGATACAGCGCGCTGCTGGCTTTCGCAACACCTGCCAAAACATTAGGATGGCGTGCCAAGGAAGCACTGAACAAACCATGATTCATGATGCTGCACGTAAAATGAACGATTTCCGCGTTAACGATTTTAGCCATAGCGGTGCTATGGATTGCAATCGTTGCCTTGAACTCGCTCATTTTCCATACAACCTCATTGAAGCAGTTTTATCCAACTCTTCCTTAAAGGAGTGCATGCATGATCCAGCCATTACAAACCAACGCATTACAAACCAGCGCATTACAAACCGACGAACTGTTCAATCTTGAACTGATTCATAAATACGACAAAGCCGGACCACGCTACACCTCCTACCCGACTGCACCGATGTTTCATACAGGCATTGCCGCTGATTCGTATCGCCAAAGCCTGCAACGTGCAGCCCATATCGAAACACCGCTATCCTTGTATATGCATATCCCCTTTTGCGACACCGTTTGCTACTTTTGCGGCTGCAACAAAGTGGTCACCAAACAGCGACAACGCGCCACTCAATATGTACAAACGCTACTTAAAGAAATTGATCTGCTCGCCGACAGCATTGGTAATCATCGCACCGTCAGCCAGCTACACTGGGGCGGTGGCACGCCAACTTTTCTTAACGAAGAGCAGATTCGCACGCTGACCGCTCACCTCAGAAAACGCTTCCATTTTGCTGACGATGACAACGGCGAATTCGGTATCGAAATCGACCCGCGTGAATGCGATGCAAACACCGTACGTATCCTGCGTGAGGTAGGCTTCAACCGCATGAGTATGGGTGTGCAGGATTTCGATCCGGATGTACAAAAAGCAGTCAATCGCATCCAGTCGAAAGAGGAAACGTTTGCCGTGCTGGAGCAGGCACGTGAATGCGGTTTCCAATCCATCAATATTGACCTGATGTACGGCCTACCGCATCAAAGCGTGGAAACCTTCGACCATACGCTATCTACCATTATCGATTTCTCACCGGATCGCATTGCATTATTTAACTATGCACATTTGCCGCGCATGTTTATGCCGCAACGCCGTATCAACGAAGCTGATCTGCCATCGCCTGCTGAAAAACTGAATATCCTCAAGCTGTCCATTGATCGTCTGCTGGCCGCAGGTTATGTATTTATCGGTATGGATCATTTTGCCAAACCGGATGATGAACTGACCATTGCTCAGCGCAAAGGCAAGCTATATCGCAATTTTCAGGGTTATTCGACACATGCCGATGCAGAAATGCTGGGCATCGGTACCACCTCCATCGGTTATGTGGATGGCAGCTTCCATCAGAATGTCAAAACACTGGATGAATACTACGAGACAGTGGATAGCGGTGAATTTCCGGTATTTCGTGGCTATCAGTTATCCGACGAGGATCATCTGCGCCGCCACGTTATCATGCGCCTGATGTGTGATTTTGCACTTGATTTCCGTTCTGTGGAAAAGAAATTCAATATGGTATTCGCCAATCATTTCACGGTGGAAATGGAAGCCCTCGCCGATATGGCGGAAGACGGCCTGCTGACGCTCAATGCAGATGGTTTGAGCGTATTGCCCGGAGGCCGCTTGCTCATTCGTAATATCGCTATGGTCTTCGATGAATATCTGCGCAACCGCGAGCAGGAAGTAAAATTTTCCAAAGTGATTTGAAACAAACGGGCCGCGCGCAATACTTAAGCCCTGCTTATTTCAACAACGACTCACTTTAATAAATTGGCATCCTCATCACTAAAATCTTCATCGGAAAACTCATCCACAGTCTCCGGTGGATCGCCATCGTAAACTAGGAAATTCCGATGCTGCACCCATGCCTCACGGGTAAATACATACGGATCAAGTGCCGATTCATTCACAAAACGAATCGCATTCGAAGCGCGACTGCGCAAATCGGCTGCGCTGAGTACAGCCAGCGGAATGGTTATCGCGGGAGAAAAGATAAAACCGGACCAAAACAGCGCGCTGGTCAACGCGCCTGTCGCCAGATGAGGAAGACCGCGCACGGTGTGCGGGCCGTAAACAGGAACCACGACATACGCCCCCGGCCCGAAACCCCAGACACCCAGCGTCTGACCGAAATCCTCATCATGTATTTTCAGCCCTATCGGCGTCGCCGGATCGAATAAACCGCCAACACCAAGTGTGGTATTAATGACGAAACGACCGATATCGGAAACGCCCTGTCCGCCTTTACCCTGTAGGAAATCATTGAGAATCGTATCGGCATAGGTGGCATTATCAAAGAAATTGGACACCATGACGCGTCCTTTTTTCGGGACAACAGCCGTATAGCCCTGCGATAAAGGCTTGAGAAGAATACGGTCGAAATAGTCGTTGAATGCGAATGTCGCACGATTGACCTTCTCTATCGGATCATAGACCTGACCCATGGGCGCACTGGCGCAACCTCCGAGCATAAGCACGCAGAGGCTCACGCCGATCAAGGTTTTAACGCGAACCCTGTTCGGGATATTCCAGCTGTGGGACTGCTGCATTATTTCGCTCCTCGCAGAATCGAATCTGTTCCCCGAACGTACAAACCGCACTTTAGCGCGGATATCCACCTTATGCCGGCGCACATACTAGGAGATTCATCAGCCTTTGGCTCATTATTTTTTTTCGATTATTTTTTTCGACTGTCAATAATACATGACTTAGCCGTATTTGTAGCTCATGAGTTGTCCTGTTTTATAGTCACCGCATAGGTGATGAAAAATAGAACAAACAAAACAGTTACGGGATACGGAGCGTGAGATTTAACCAGACATATGACAACTGGGAAACCTGCTATTTGGCGCAAACATCCCGCTTTCAAGTCATAGAAGATTACTCAGGAAAGATACGCTTTCAGATAATGGCCTGTATGCGAGGCATTGCAGGCGGCGACCTGTGCGGGTGTTCCGGAAACAATAATTTTGCCTCCCTTGTCACCACCATCCGGGCCTAAATCGATAATCCAATCAGAGGTTTTAATCACTTCCAGATTGTGCTCAATCACAATCACCGTATTACCGCACTCGACCAGTGCGTGCAGCACATCAAGCAACTTGGCGACATCATCGAAATGCAGGCCGGTGGTTGGTTCGTCGAGAATATACAAGGTATCACCGGTAGCCTTGCGGGCCAGTTCCTTGGCCAATTTGATGCGTTGCGCCTCGCCGCCGGACAAAGTGGTCGCCGACTGGCCAAGACGAATATAACCGAGGCCGACCTGTTGCAGCATGTCAAGACGGTTGCGAATCGAGGGAATATGCGCAAAAAAATCAGCCCCCTCCTCCACCGTCATGGCCAGCACCTCGGCAATGCTTTTCCCTTTGTAGCGAATATCCAGCGTTTCACGATTATAACGCGCGCCGTTGCAGGTTTCACAATGCACATACACATCCGGCAGAAAATGCATTTCCACCTTGATAATGCCGTCGCCTTCGCATGCCTCGCAGCGACCACCCTTCACATTAAAAGAGAATCGTCCCGGTTTGTAACCGCGTGCGCGTGATTCCGGCACATGTGCGAATAAATCGCGGATGGGTGTAAATAAACCGGTATAGGTGGCCGGATTGGAGCGCGGCGTGCGCCCGATGGGGCTTTGGTCAATATCAATCACCTTATCGACAAGCTCCGCGCCAATTAAATCATCATGTGCACCCACCCGTTCACGAACAATGCGCATACGTTTGGCAAACGCGCGGTACAGTGTATCAAGTACCAGCGTTGATTTGCCGGAACCGGAAACACCCGTGACACAACTCAATCGTCCCAACGGAAAACTAACATCCACCGATTGCAGATTATTACCCCGTGCACCGCGTACACCGATGCATGGATGTTTATCGTCCACCGCCCGCCACTCGGGAACAGGAATCGTCTTCTTGCCGTTCAAATAAAGTGCAGTCAACGAATCTTTATGTTTCAAAACCTCAGCAACCGGCCCGGCAGCCACCACTTCGCCGCCGTGTTCACCCGCGTGCGGCCCCATGTCAACCAGCCAGTCAGCGCGACGAATCGTATCCTCGTCATGCTCGACAACGATCACTGAATTACCTAAATCGCGTAACTGCTCCAAGGTCGCCAACAGACGATCATTATCACGCTGATGCAAACCGATGGATGGTTCGTCCAAGATATATAATACCCCGACCAGTGCCGAACCAATCTGCGTGGCCAGGCGAATACGCTGCCCTTCACCGCCGGAAAGTGTACCAGCAGTACGTTGCAAATTCAGATAATCCAAGCCCACCTCAATCATAAACCCGAGTCGTGCATCCACCTCTTCGAGCACGCGTCCGGCAATCACCGCATCCTGTGCGCCGAGCTTTAGGCTGCGCACCCACGCTTGCGTCTGGCGTAGCGGCATCGCCACCACCTCCGGCAGACTTACACCGCCGACCAATACATGCCGTGCGGCCAGATTCAGCCGCGAACCACCGCAAGCAGGACAGGCCACAGCGTTAATATATTGCCCCAGTGTTGCGCGTGCATCATCCGATGTGCTTTCGCGGTAGCGCCGGTCTAAACCGGAAATCACACCTTCAAACGGACGCAACACTTCGCGCACATTGCCTCTATCGTGAAAACGGAAAGCGATGCGTTTGCCTTGCGAGCCGTAGAGAATGAAATCGCGATCTTGCTCGTTTAATTCTGCAAACGGCGTATTTATATCCACCCCCAGATAACGGCAAACGGCATCCATCGTCTGCTGAAAAAACGGTGTTTCCTTCCCCGACCACGGCGCAATCGCGCCCTGCTTTAATGATTTTTCGGGATCAGGCACAACCAGTTGCGGATCGAAAATAGTTTTCGAGCCCAAACCGTCGCAGGCCGGGCAAGCACCAACCGGTGAATTAAAGGAAAAGATACGCGGCTCGATTTCCGGATAAGAAATACCGCAATCCGCGCACGCAAAACGCTCGGAAAAACTCAATATTTCGTTTTCCAGCAGCACCATCAACATGCCATCGCCGTAACGCAGGCAGGTTTCCACCGAATCGGCAAGCCGTGTACGCAGACCGTCGCGCAGCACCAGTCGATCAACCACCAGTTCAATGTCGTGTTTTTTGTTCCGCTCCAATACAGGGACATCTTCCAGAGACAGAATCTCTCCATCAATACGCACGCGCACAAAACCATCCATACCCGCCTTTTCCAATTCGCGCCGAAATTCGCCTTTTCTGGCCCGTGCCAACGGTGCAAGCAATTGCAAACGACTGCCTTCAGGCATCTTTTCCAGTGCATCGACAATCTGGCTGGCACTGGAGGCCGTAATGGGTTTGCCGCAGCCGTGGCAATGCGGTTTCCCGACACGCGCAAACAGTAAACGCAAATAATCATAAACCTCGGTAATCGTACCGACGGTGGAACGCGGATTGCGGCTGGTGGTTTTCTGCTCAATGGAAATGGCCGGTGAAAGCCCTTCGATAGCATCCACATCCGGACGCTCCATCATGCCGAGAAACTGGCGTGCATAAGCGGAAAGCGATTCAACATAACGCCGCTGCCCTTCAGCATACAGGGTATCGAAAGCCAGTGACGACTTACCGGAGCCGGAAACGCCGGTAATCACTACCAGTTTATTGCGTGGCAACTCAAGTGAGATGTTTTTCAGGTTGTGAACACGCGCACCACGCACACTGATCCACTGCCCGTCCGAATCAGAGCTTGTTTTGCTCGTATTTATCGCCTTCTTAAACGTTTTCGACATTTTACCTCCGCCAGATTAGATCTCAGCTAGACCGCATCTCAGTTTGGTTACATCTCAACCAAGCACCGCAAAACCGCGCATGCTACCGCCTTTCCCTGCACTTGAAAGATGGCTGTGCTATAGTCAGCAGATAGATGGGAGGAACGCATGAGCAAACACACCACTCAAACAGAAGATCATACCCCCGAATCTCCGCCTGTTGAAACGCCGCCCGTGCGTCAATCATCACTACCGGTTGTATTCTCTGTCCTCGCCTTGCTGCTCGCGGCGCTGGCGCTGGCCGCTAATCTGCTTGGCAATAAAACAGTGCAAACCGACCCGACGCAGATCATGAGCAGCAAACTCGGCCAGATAGAAAGCCGCATCGGCGATGTCGAGGCACAAATGACCAACGACAAACTGGATGTTGTGAATTCCCAGTTAAAACAGATGCTTATGAACCTCAAACAACTTTCTCGTATCGCCGACGATGCCACCCGCGCACGCATTGAACGCGCCTATAAACAACTTGAACCGCTGGTCACAAGCGCCCGGGTTAAAGCGGAGATTGACCTGCAAAGCATCGTCGCACCTGAAAATCAAAGCAGTCCCGCTGCGGAGCCAACAGCAAGTCCGTCTGCAATTGACATGCCTGCGCAACAGGAAGAGGCGACAATAACCATGCCGCAACCAACACCTGATTCTACCCCGCTTAAAAATCAGCCGACGAAAATAACTGCGCCATCCGCCGGAGCCGCGCCAACGGCCACGGACATACCGTAAATGCAAATAACCACGCACTTCCAGATGCCGTTCTAAGAGCAACCGGCAACATATAACCCAAGATCCGATATTGACATGCGGCGCAACGCAGCATTGGCGCTTTGGGGTGGCTCCCTTCGGGCCTGTCTGCGTGCGTACACGCACAGGCAGGCGAGTACTGGCGGGCCTGC
>QILF01000052.1 GCA_003233235.1 Zetaproteobacteria bacterium | reverse complement strand
CGTCACTCTCCGCCTTGCCAATAATTGATCTTCCGTTTCTCAGGTGCGACCTGAAAAGCATGATGTATCTTCCCTCATGCTTCACGACACCAGCATTGTGTACTGTTTCCACGGGGTAAGGTATGTCATGCTTCGTCAGTATCGGGTTCTGTTCGTGTCGCTTAACGCGCATGGATTTTTTCCCTCCCGTGGGATAAAACATTACCACAGGATGGAAAAAATCCATGCAACCGCGTTGTTTGTTTCATGTTAATGGCAGCGTCCAAAATCATCAGCGTCCAAAATCATCCTCCAGCCGCTCAATATCATCTTCACCGAAATAGTCGCCACGCGACACCTCTATGAAGGCCATATTCTCCTTACCCTGATTCTCCATTCTGTGAATAGCACCTTGGGGAATATCCATTGAGTCCCCCGCTTTAAGGACAAGCTTACTGTCATTTAGGGTGGCTATCCCTTCACCGTAAATGACGTGCCAGTGTTCGGAACGTCTCTGGTGCCGCTGCAAACTAAGTCGCTTTCCAGGATAGACCACGATGCGCTTTACTTTGTGATCAGAAGCATCAGCGAAAATCTCGTAATAACCCCAAGGTCTATGATCCTCGCGCTTTGTTTTTTCAATAATCTCTTCGTAGACCTTGATGTAATCATCAACCATCCGTTCAACGGAAAAGTGGGTTTCTATCCATTCCCGACAATCGCCTCTGTTGATCTCGCCGAGCCGACCCATGGCATCCGCAGCCTCTTCTACCGTGGATACGAGGTATCCATTGATACCATTGCGTATCAATTCGGGCATGCTTCCTCGATTAAAGGCAATGACTGGCGTACCGCAAGCCATTGCTTCGATCACAGAAAGACCAAAAGGTTCATCAAAACTGATGGGGTGTAGCAATGCCCTAGCCTCATTTAACAGCTTATCCCTTTTATCCGGGCCAACGCTGCCGAGATAGGTAATACCATCGTGAAGGTGAGGCGCAACTTCGCGCTCGTAATAGTCTTTATCCTGAATAATGCCGGCCATGATAAGCCTACTCTCGGTACGCCGAGCGATCTCTATCGCCTCTTTCGCACCTTTGTCGGGATGAATGCGTCCGAAGAAAAGCAGGTAATCGCCTTGTGGTTCGGCATTGAAGGTAAATTCATTCAGATTGATACCGTGATGAATGGTACTGATATAATCAAGACTGACAGCCTTATCGGCCTCGCTGATGGCAACATAAAAGGCTCTGTCATTGTATTTTTCATAGACGGGCAGGATATGGGGAGAAGAGAAGCCATGAATCGTGGTGACAATGGGCGTATTAACCAGTCCACTATAGGTCAGCGGGAGAAAATCGAAATGGTTATGGATGACATCAAAATTACTAGCTCTGTCAAATAGTTCAGAGATATGCAGTGCTTCCATTACTTTCGGGTCTTCTTTCGCCCCCTCTTCATAGCCTTTTTTACAGACAGCATGGAGATGCCCCCCAGTGATGGAGTCTCCCGTGGCAAAGAGGGTAACTTCAACGCCTCTGGCAACAAGTCCTTCCGTGAGCAGGGAAACAACACGCTCCCATGGACCATAATGGCGCGGAGGAGTACGCCAAGCAACAGGGGAAAGCATGGCAATATGCATATTATCTTCTCCAAAACACTATGTTGTGGCCTCGCATCCGACATTGTTTATGAAAGGCGAGGAAGAAATCTTATTGCTATGATAGGTTAGAGAGGTCGATATTTCAAATAAAACCGTCACTATTAAGTTTCTAGCAATGCGGAGGTTATCATTGATGCCCGTGGTATAAGATAATCAAGGAGGATATGGCAATGGTATTTCCACCATGTTCCGCTGAATCACGATTTCCAGACCTTCTGTTCATTTAACGCCGAGCATGCCCAGTAGCTTTGCGACATCAGTCGTCGGCAGGTTGCACTGAAAATTCTGGCAGACGTAGGCGGTAACCTGACCGCCAATCGCTTGCTGCCCCTTGGTGTACGGAGCCAGTTCATTAACCGTTTCATCAGACCACAACAACACATGATCAGGCAAAAAGCGTGTGCGCAGAGCGCGGAGCATCTTTTTTGCTTTCGGTGCATGGCGGTCACCGGCCAGAACGATTTCGAAACCCGGCGTTGTGGCTCGCATATACGCTGCCGCCATCCAGATAAAGGCCGACGACGCCCGCGATATATCTTCGCCAAAGGCTGCGGCAATATTGGCGGCTTGTTCTTCGAGCAGGGTATTGCCTGTCATCCGCGCCAGACGTAACAAATTCATCATCGCCACTGAATTCCCCGAGGGCAGCGCGCCATCATAGGCATCCAGTGGTCTGATCGGGAGAGCTTCACCATCATCGGCAGTGAAATAAAATGCGCCCCCGGGAGATGAAAAATGTGCCAGCATTTCGCTATTTAATTCGCTGGCCGATTGCAGATAGGCGGGATTGAGATCGGTTTCATACAATTCAAGCAGACCCCAGATAAGAAATGCGTAATCGTCCAAATGCGCCTTAATGCCTGATTTTCCCGCACGGTAACGGTGCAAAAGGCGTTTCTTACCGTGCAGATTCCGAAGAATAAAATCGCTGGCTGTAGCCGCACTTTTTGCATATGCCGGTTCATCAAGGGCGCGTGCGGCGATAGATAAAGCGGCAATCATCAGACCGTTCCAGTCGGTCAGGATTTTATCGTCGCGGAAGGGATGGATACGCTTCTCGCGGGCGTCAAATAATTTAATACGAATCCTCTCAAGGCGTGCTTTATCTGCTGCTGTTTTTGGCGCTTGAGCAAGATGCAACACGTTGGCTCCGGTTTGCTTGCCGGTCGCTTCATCACGAATGTTTCCGGCAGCAGTCATGGCGAACACTTTCGCAGCAAATGCCGCATCATCCTTGCCGAGCAGTACATTCAATTCATCCAGCCTCCACATGTAAAAGCGCCCTTCCTCACCATCGGAATCAGCATCTTCGGCAGAATAAAAACCACCCTCCGGCGCTTGCATCACGCGCTGTACATAATCGGCAATTTCACGAGCTGTAGCGGCAAATTCCGGCTTGCCGGTCGCCTGATAGGTTTCGGCATAAGCCATCAGCAGCATGGCCTGATCGGAAAGCATTTTTTCGAAATGCGGAAGCAGCCATTCGCCATCCGTTGAATAACGGTGAAAGCCGTAACCCAGTTGATCGAATATACCGCCTGCACGCATTGCCGTTAATGTTTTCTCCACCATTTCCAGTGCTTTCTTATCACCAGAGTTATGCCAATAGCGAAGTAGAAACAACAACTTATGAGGTGACGGGAATTTTGGCGCATCACCAAAACCACCATACTGCGCATCAAAACTTTCATTCAAGCCGTTGAACACCTGCGCTGAAAAATCAGCCGGAATGGCCGCGCGTTTTCCACCACTTGTGGTCGCTGCATTTGCAGTAGCCTGCATTGAGGCCATGGCTTCCGCCAATTGTCCGGCGGGTGTGAGTACGCGTGCACGATCGGTCTGCCATAATTTGCCGACTTGTTGTATCAATTCAATCAGACCAATACGTCCGAAACGCGAATGCTTGGGCAGGTAGGTAGCGGCGAAAAACGGCCTTTTATCGTAGGTCATCAGGATATTCAGCGGCCAGCCGCCATGCACACCCATCATCTGTGCTGCCTGCATATAGACTTGGTCAATGTCCGGGCGTTCTTCACGGTCCACCTTTATGGCAATCACGTTTTCATTCAACACCCGCCCGACCTCGCTATCGGAAAAACTCTCTTCCTCCATCACATGACACCAGTGACAGGTGGAATAGCCGATAGACAACAGAATCGGCTTGTCTTCGCGGCGTGCTTTGGCGAACGCCTCCTCGCCCCACGGATACCAGTTAACGGGATTATGTGCGTGCTGCAAAAGATAAGGGCTGACTTGCCCGGCGAGATGGTTGCTGATCGGAGGATATTCCATAGCGGTCAGGCTGGCGGCTGTTGTTAGCATCGGCAAGCTCAGCAGCATGGCGAATAATGACATAAACAGAGAACGCATCATGGCATGCCAGTTATGGCATTCGGGTCATGGCAAAAGAAAGCGAATGGCCGGGGGCATCATCCAGACAGAAAACCGAATGCCAGCAGCAGTGTTCGTTCGTGGCCTGCGGCAGCAACAGCACATCACCGGGAGCTAGCGTCAAACCGTAACCCGCATCAATCAGACGATGCGTGAATGCCGGTGTTGCGTTGAGCAGGATTTCCAGTGCGCCCTGATCGTCAGATTCGAGCAAGTTGACGAGATGCCCCTCATGTTGTGCTGTTTGGCGCAGTTCGGAAAAAATATCGCTGCCATCGTCCCGAAGATAGTCCTGCACATGCTGAAGAAGTACCGCACGCGGTAGCGCCAGCCATGCGGTGATACCGTAAAGCTGCGCGTAAACGATACCGAAATGATCGTTTTCCACATCCTGATGAAATTGTGCGCCACCGCTGGGGGCGTTGGAATAGATGATGCGTTCGACAAAAACCGGAGAAAAATTAAGCGTGTTTTTTAAGATTTCGATAAGCAGCTCGCTATCGCAAACGATATTGCATTCCGGAAACACGCGCGCAGCCAGTTCAGCAGCCAGCCCTTCTCTGAGCGGGTCATCCTCCTGATTTTTAAACATTTCCATACCGTAGGAAAAACGAAAACGGATTGAATCGTCTTCATCGACAAACGACAAACGCGACACCTTCATCCACAAATCTTCGGCAAATAATTCACCGGATTTCACTGCGTCGAAAACAATTTTTTCGACTTCCTGCTTATCTCCGGTATGCACTGGCGAGAGCAAATCAAAATCCGGCTCCAGCCGTGATAAAAATGGTGCTTCGACAAGAATATCCGCGCAGCTTTCACCCGCACGAACGCGGCGCATGATATGAAGTGCATCGCGGATTGCACTAGCATATTTCTCGACCTCGGGTAGCAGCAAACCGGGTAGATGCACCGGGAACGCCGTCTGCCAGCATTTGCGAATTTCGTCGTATGAGGGAATGCATTCGCCGGGCCGATGGCACGGTTCATCAATGCTTACCTGCCCGTGGGTCACCCCGCGCCGGTGCAATATCGACGCGCAGGCGTCGTTATTCTGGAGCTTCATCTAACATGTCGGTGTAACGGCTATCAAATTGTTCAGCCAGTTGGCGGGCGGTCTTCTCGTAGGCAACAGAATCTTGCCATGTGCTGGCCGGATTCAGAATTTGCGCCTCCACTCCGGGGCAGGACTGCGGAATACTAAGACCGAAAATATCATCACGCCGGTAGCAGACGTCGTCAAGTTCGCCAGTCAGCGCCGCATTCAGCATAGCGCGTGTCGCATCAATATCCATGCGTTTGCCAATGCCGTAGGGGCCGCCGCTCCAACCGGTGTTGATCAGCCAGCAGCTCACTTGCTGCTGCTGGATTTTGTGACCCAGCATATCGGCATATACTTTCGGATGGCGGGCCATGAACGGGGCGCCGAAACACGGGCTGAAAGTCGCCTCCGGTTCGGTGATTCCTGCCTCAGTACCAGCCACCTTGGCGGTGTAACCGAGCAGGAAGTAGCGCATGGCCTGTTCGGGTGTGAGTTTCGCTATCGGAGGCAACACACCGAAAGCATCGGCGGTAAGCATAATGATATTGCTCGGCTGACCGGCCACACCGGGGTAAATAGCGTTGGGAATGGCCTGAATCGGATAAGCGGCACGGGTATTTTCAGTCAGCGATATATCATCATAATCCACACGGCGAGTGACAACATTAAAACCGACGTTTTCCAGAATCGTGCCGAAACGTTTGGTCGCCTCATAGATCATCGGTTCTTTTTCTTTAGAAAGTTTTGCTACTTTAGCATAACAACCACCCTCGAAATTAAACACATCGTGGTCACTCCAGCCATGCTCGTCGTCACCGATCAGCTTACGTTTCGGGTCGGAAGACAGGGTGGTCTTGCCGGTTCCGGAAAGTCCGAAAAAAATAGCCACATCGTCCGCTTCACCTTTTTTTCTGCCGACATTGGCTGAGGCATGCATGGGTAGCACATCTTCATCCGGCAGCAGGTAATTCATGATGGTGAAAATTGATTTCTTGATTTCTCCGGCGTAGCTCGTGCCGCCAATCAGGGCGATGCGTTTGCCCATGTGCAATAGTACAAACGCCTCGGAATGGGTTCCATCCTGACTTGGCATGGCATGGAAATGCGGCACATGGATAACGGTAAACTCAGGTTCGCCGGTATTGGATTTATCGGAGGCTGGCCCTCGTCCAATATCGACGGGTCGCACAAACATCGTCCGTGCAAACAACGCATGCCAGGCATCCTGCGTAATCACCCGCACCGGCTTCTCGTATTGCGAATCGGCACCGACCAGACAGTCTTCAACATACACTTGCTGCCCTTCAAGATAGCGGCAAACACGTTGATAGATGGCATCGAAGCGATCTTCCGGTAAGGGGCGATTGAACGTACCCCACCAGACCTTATCGTGGCTGGCCGGTTCATCAACGACGAACTTATCTTTCACGGCCCGACCCGTGAAGTGACCTGTACGTACGACCAGCGCACCCTTGTGCGCCAGATGCCCCTCACGATTGCGAATGGCATGTTCATACAGACGCGGCGTCGGCAAATCCCAAAAAACAGCTTCCAGGTTGTTCAAGCCCAACTCGTGCAGGGCATCGTGAATATGTTCGCTTGCCGTCATGCGATTGGCCTTCCTGTTTTTAGTGCTTTGAAAACATCCTCGGCATGAAAACTGGAACGCACCAGCGGTCCACAGGCAACCATACCGAAGCCTTTTTTCTCGGCCAGATATTTCAGATCTTCGAACGCCTCCGGTGTCCAGTATTTCATCACCGGATGATGTTTTACCGACGGGCGCAAATACTGGCCAACGGTGAGAATATCCACACCCGCCTCGCGCATGTCGTCGAGCACCTGTAGCACTTCATCACGTTCCTCACCGAGGCCGAGCATGATGCCGGATTTGGTAACCACATTGGCATCTATTTCTTTGGCCCGTTGCAGCAAGCGCAAGCTGGTGAAATAACGCGCGCCGGGGCGCACCGAGCGGTACAAACGGGGTACGGTTTCCAGATTATGGTTAAATATATCGGGGCACGCAGCCATCAGCGTATCAAGGCAGGCATCGGGTTTACGTTGAAAATCGGGGGTTAACACTTCAATCGTTGTCTCCGGAAGCTTGGCCTTCACCGCACGAATCGTCGCCGCATAATGCGCGGCTCCGCCATCTTCAAGGTCATCACGATCCACCGATGTGATAACCACATGTTTTAACTTCATGGCCGCCACGGCATCGGCAAGATTAGCCGGTTCTTCAAGGTCGAGCGGATCAGGGCGACCCGTTGCGACATCACAAAAGGCACAGGTGCGCGTACACACCCGGCCAAGAATCATGAAAGTGGCCGATCCGTGTTTCCAGCATTCGCCGATATTCGGGCAGGATGCCTCTTCGCAAACAGTATTCAACTTTTGCCCGCGCATCAGCTCGACGAGTTGCCGATATTCCTTCGACATGGGTGCGCGCACTTTCAGCCATGCCGGTTTGCCGGTCATCGGCTCGCCAATACCCGCTTCGTGAATCGGAATAATCGTACTCATAGTCGCACGCTACTCTGTCCCGACCGTAGCTGCACCCACAATCACGATGTATCTGCTCCATAATTAGTCATGCCCCCATCTTCCAACTTACGGTAAATAACTCCCGCACACCATTTCTCACCGATACTGCTATAGTACGCAGGTCATGGTAAATAAAACTACAGAGACGAAATGGAATTTTTCGCTGTTTTCTTCTCTGAAAACACGGCTGACTAATCGTTCAGACCCGGAGTACGAACAGGCTTTCATTCGCATCATCCTTGTTGCCTTAGTCGCTATCTATTTCAAAGCATGGGGAAGTCAGCCCGTCCATCTTCTGGCAATCACATATCTTGGAATATCCCTTGGCCTTTTCGTTTGGATTTTAGCCGCGCCTTCGCAAAACAAATGGCGTCGGCTAATCGGTATTATCGGAGATGTCAGCGTCACATCAGTAGGCTTGATTTTGTCGGGTGGAGAAGTCGGAACACCACTCATAGGCGTGCTGCTCTGGATTATCACAGGCAATGGTTTCAGGTTCGGTGTGCCTTACCTTATTGCGGCAACTATTTTTTCCTGCATTGGCTTCCTTGCTGCTGTGAGTGTCTTGCCATTCTGGTCGTCAAATATTCATCTGGTCATCGGGTTTCTGCTCATCATTATTGTAATACCCACCTATATGGCCGTACTTATTAAAAAGTTGCGCCGGGCGATTACTATCGCCGAAGAGGCAAGTCGGGCTAAATCACAGTTTGTCGCCAATATGAGTCATGAATTGCGCACACCGCTGAATGGCATTATCGGCATGAGCGATCTGCTAACCACGACAAGACTGACCCGCGAACAAAAACGTTTTGTTTCAGTGATTCGCAAATCAGGGGATCATCTGCTCGGTCTGATTGAACGTATCCTTGATTTATCGCGCATCGAAGCCGGCAAGCTGGAGCTTGCGCAAGAGCCGTTCGACTTGCATCAACTTGTACGCGGTATCATTGCCATGTTTGAACCACAAGCAAAGAAAAAGGACATTTCCATTGAAGCACATATTGATGCGGAAGTCCCTTTCGATCTCATTGGCGACCCGCAGCACCTGAAACAAATCCTCATCAATCTCATCGGCAATGCGGTAAAATTCACCGAACACGGCTATGTCTCCACACATGTGACATTGCTGGACGGGGCGGACAATCCGCCGAGGCTGCAAATCACGATTCGCGATACCGGCATCGGCATGTCGCAACAGGCGCAGCAGAAAATATTCGAACAATTCACGCAAGCGGATAACAGCGTAACAAGACGTTACGGCGGTAGCGGTCTGGGTACGACCATCGCCAAGCAACTGGTAGAATTAATGGGTGGCAATATCCACCTGCAAAGCAGTGAAGGGCAGGGCACAACCTTTACCCTCAGCCTTCCCTATATAGAGAGGGAAAAACATAGTGCACAACGGCAACTCTCACCCACCCGTAGTCTGTTACTGTCTGATAAAATAACCGGGAAAAGACTGGCAAAGCTGATGCAGCGCTGGAACGTCGTCACGACCTGCATGGATGATGATGCACCGCTACTTTCCGCACTCGTCGATGCCGATTCTTCCGGTCAGGGATTCGATGTACTTATCATTGAGCGTTGTCATCTCGGATGCAAGCCGGAACTGATGGCCCAAGCGGTGCGCCATAAAAAGGGTATGGAAAATATCGACATCCTGCTGCTCGACAACGAAGCCAATCAGGGCGCCGATACCTTAATGTATGCCGCTGGATTTACCTGTGTGCTACACCCGCCGCTTGAAGAGTCCTTGTTATTCAATGCCTTGCATGCCGCCAGTATCACCCAGCAATCACCCGCCGATGTCATACCGCTTGCCGATGCCTATCAGCGAAAAAATAGCCTGCAGGCACTGAAAATTCTGCTCGCCGAAGATAATCCGGTGAATCAGGAAGTCATCGGCGAAGTACTGAAACGCGCCGGACACACAGTAAGCTTTGCCACCGATGGTGAAAAGGCGCTTGATGCGCTAAGTGGCGACGAACACTTCGATGTTGTCCTGCTGGATATGAATATGCCGGAAATTAGCGGTCTGGATGTACTTAAACAGTTCCGTTTTGCCGATACCAGCGCTGCAACGCCGGTCATCATGCTTAGCGCCGACGCGCTTCCCGAAACCATTCGCCAATGCAAGGAGGCAGGAGCCAACGATTATCTGACCAAACCGGTTGAGGTGACCCGCCTGTTAAAAACAGTTACCAAATTTGGAGAAACCACCACAGAAAAGCCGCAAAATACGATGCCACCGCTTGTACATGCAGGCCCGGAAGATATTTTGGATGCCGATATGTTGCAGGAATTGGTATGGGTTTGCGATACGCCGGAGAAATTCGAAGGTTTTATTAAACTGTTTGAAGAAAGCGGCAAAAAGCACATCACAAATCTCAAAACTGCCGCCAAAAAGATAGACAGACCATCCTTCGCGGCGATTGCACACACCTTCAAAGGATCTGCTACTACCATGGCCTTAAAACATCTGGATGCGCCCTATCAAGACATCGAAGCGCACAAAAACACATTAACGCAGCCCCAGATGCAGCAGTATGCCCGTGAGTTCGAAGACATCTACCTCAACGGCTGCGCGGCACTGCGCCAATATGCACAAGAAACCCGCAGCAAATCCGACACCTGACATCCACTGAACGGTGGCGGGGCCGTCCTTTTCCCCGCCCGCCGTTCAATAAGATATCCGGGACCGGCAATCAGGCCGATTTAGAAGCTTGCCGCCGCACAAGCCTTTCCATCATACGTAAATCCTTATCGCGGAGCTTGAGTGCCGCATCCACCCAAATTTCGGTGACATCCTGCAACTCGTCATAGGTCAACGGCTGCGTACACTTGCGGGCTGCGCGGAATGCCGTGATGCCATTGCGCGCCTTATCTTCACGACTGATGTAGTCGTAAACCTCTTTTTCCCCGTGTCCGTCTTCAGCCAGAACGTCAACCACACCTAGATCGAAAAGCTCCTCAGCGGAATACAAACGACCACTAAGTATCATCTTTTCGGCTTGTGCGTTACCTATTTTACGTGAGAGAAAGCTGAATGCGCCCATTCCGGGGAACAGGTTAAAGAGGATTTCCGGAAAGCCCATTTTAGCACTACGTTCAGCAATCAGAACATCGCTGGATATAGCCGCTTCAAAACCACCGCCAAGGGCATCACCCTGCACTAGGGAAATGGTGGTAATACCTTTCCCCAGGCCGGTATGATTTAAATAAAGAACCTCAACGCAGGCTTTTGCATAATCCAGTAGGCCTTGCCTGTTACCCTGACGAATAAAACCTACAAAACGATTTAAATCTCCGCCAAGATTAAAAACCCCGGAAACTTCCGAAGCCAACACACAATACCTTGCCTTTAGACCACCTGACATTTCCTCAATATCATCGAACAATTGGTAAATGTCATTGAGCAGGACTGTAGTAAAACAAGGCCGTGGGGCTGCATGCATATAATACCACAGCGCCTGACAATCTTCTTCGTAATAAACATCCAGTTGAGAAAACGGATGGCTTTCGTTCGTAAACAATGGTTTGACTGTATTCATTTGTTCCTCCATGAACATGAAATTTCACGAACTGTGTTGCTCACAGCTCGTGTAGAGTCTTTCTAGTCCATGTAGGTATTAAACGCCAATTATCGGGCACTCATCCCGTCTTAATATGTGCCGTTATGCCGCAATATACATCCGCCCGGAGTGAATACGTGCCAACGTTTCCTGGCAACCAAGCAGGGCCAACGTAACATCAATCGGCGGCGAAACAGGGCCACCGGAAATCAGGATACGAATCGGTTGTGCCAATTTCCCCATACCAACTTCGAACTGCTCACACACCGCAACAATCACACTGTGAATCGCCTCCGGCTTCCATTCATCCAACGCACCAGCCTGCTCGACAAACGCATCCAGCAGGGCATCCGTACCCTCCTTAAAATTCTTTTTTAGCGCTTTTTCATCAAACACAACGGGCCGCCGATAAAAGAAACATGCACCCGCCGCCAAATCGATAATATTCTTCGACCGCTCCTGCAAGCTGGCAATCACTGCTGCTAAATCGGGGCCACCAGCGGTATCCGCATCCAGCAGGCGCGCGACCTCGTTAACCAGTGCAGACGGTTCGCTTTGGTGAAGATAATGCCCGTTTAGCCAATCCAGTTTCTGCTGATCAAACCGGGATGCCGTTTTCCCCACGTGCTCCAAATCGAACAGATCAATCAATTGCTGACGCGAAAAGACCTCCTCATCGCCGTGCGACCAGCCGAGACGCGCCAGATAATTTACCACCGCATCCGGCAGATAACCCGCCTCACGGTATTCGGTGATGGCCACCGCACCGTGCCGTTTGCTCATTTTTGCACCATCAGGCCCGTGAATAAGCGGAATATGTGCAAACACCGGCGGTTGCAAAGCAAGCGCCTGATACAATTGAATCTGACGCGGTGTGTTATTCAGGTGATCGGAACCACGCACGACATGCGTAATTCCCATTGCCGCATCGTCAACCACCACTGCCAGATTGTAGGTTGGAGAGCCGTCAGAACGCAAAATAATCAGATCATCCAGTTCACCATTATCAAACACCACATCACCAAGCACCATATCGCGAACGATTGTTTCTCCCTCATCCGGCGAGCGAAAACGCACCACAAAAGGCAGCCCTTCCGGGTGTTCGCGGCGATGCCGACATCGACCATCGTATTTCGGCTTTTTTCCACATGCACGCTGCTCTTCGCGCATCGTATCCAATTCTTCACGGCTACAGTAACAACGGTAGGCAAGCCCTTTATCAATCAACTGCTGCGCGGCGCGCACATGTTCGGGCTGGCGGCTCGCCTGAAACACCGGCTCCGTATCCCAATCAAGACCCAGCCATTTCAAACCATCGAGAATGACCTGTGTGGCCTCGTCGGTAGAACGCTGACGGTCCGTATCTTCAATACGCAGGACAAATTCACCACCGTGATGACGGGCATACAACCATGAAAAAAGTGCGGTTCGAGCGCCACCGATATGCAGCATACCGGTCGGAGAAGGTGCAAAACGGGTACGAATGGTCATGAGAACTCCTGATTATATTTGAGAGAAAATTAAGGAAGTGTTGAACGTTGCCAATGCTAACCGAAGACATGCCCCACTAACAATAAACCGGCACTAACAATAAACCGGCACTCACAATGAACGCGCACGAATAATGATTCCCGGCGCATCACCGCGCCGATGCGCTGCCTCCGGCCAGACGGGAAAAATTCGCTTCCGTGCAATACCGAAACGCCGCATATATTTCTCAATCATGCGCTGACTGTAACGCACACGCGCCAGCTTTTTGTCATCCAAGGGTGCTGCTCCTAACTGCGGCTCCAGTTCAGCGATCAATTCAGGCTGCTTTATCATCTGCCGAATGAGCTGTCGTAAACGTACCCGCTCGTTGTAGGAAAAACTATGCTTCCCCTGCAAGCGAATGCGCGTAACCCTGTTGACCACAGATAACTTCTTGTTTTGCTGTACTGATGTTTTTCCGGCAGCGCGCATCAGAAAGTCTATTCCCGCATCACCGATATGGCCCAATAACGACCCTTCGCCCCATTCGCCATGAAAAGGAAATACCACATTTAATTTGCGCCCATGGTTTAACCTGTCCAGCAACGCTTGCGCACCGTATCCGCCACGCGTAGTCAACGGATCATCAGGAAATACACCGGCTTCGAGCAAACCCTGATGCATCGTTAAATCCATTTTTCCCGTGTAGGCATCAGACTCGTCTTTGTGTGTCTTGTTAACGTGCAATACCGCATCCAATCTACCGCGTACAAAATGCGGCATGCCGGAAATATGCATCCAATCGTTAAATACAAACGGCAGCATATTCGCAATATGTAAAACCATACTCACATGCGTATGGGGTTGCAGAGAAAGATACCCGCGAGCACGCAGTGAACCTTCCCCAATCACACCGCTCAGTGTAAACGGCGAAGCCTTATCCGAACTTAAGTGACGCAATGAAAACTCAAGTTTTTCGGCAATCAGCGCATCGACTCGCCCCACACTGATGCGCCCTCCGCTGGCAACCAGCCGACCAATCTGCCAATTCAGTTCAGGAAAAGCTGGAGAACGTTCCACATCTGCCGGTAAAGGCGTAAGCATCGCTTCTTTTCCATCACTTTCTTCTGCACCCGGCGGATTTTCCTTGATTTGGCGGGTCAGGGGATGCAAGGCCGACTGATACTGCCAGTTTTTTATCGTCACCTGCTTCAACTGGCGTTTTCCTTGTGTATCCACTTGCGCGACATTCACACTCACCTGTTCAGCAAGCAAACTGTCGCCGCCCTGCATGATTCGGACATCATGCAACGTAGCCTGCCCGCTTGCCGTTAGGCCATCATGGTTGCCGATTATTGATACGGAAAAATCACCCCGCCCAACATATTCGGGCGCTCCGGATGCGCCGGGTAGGGATAAAACCGGTAATAATGGGCGCAGTCGCACCAGCGGCACACCCTTGGCTTTTACCGCAGCCGTATAGCTGCCGGTAAAATCACCTTCGGCAAGCACAGACCAGTTCTCGTTCGTGTGGCTGGAGGCAAGTTCAGAATTGGAATCCGCCTGCTCCCCGTCAAGTTCGAGTTTGCCGCGCTGCCGGTCGAGCCTTCCCGAACCGCGCATCGAAGGAAGCTTGAGAATGGAGCCGTCGGAAAAGAACAACTGCGTTTGTATGTTTTTCAACACAAGCCGTTCTACCTCAGGCACAATCACAGCCCCCTCAACAGAATCAGAAACCATCATATTCAAACCGATTGCAGCATCTTCAATATCTATTTGTGCAGCCGTGAAGATATTCGCGGCCTTCTCAACCACGGCATCCTGTATACGAATCAGACCTATCGTCCATGGTGGTAACCCGTCGCCAAGCATGCGCACCGAGCTTAGCTCACCATTCATGCCCATGCGCCATTGCGGGTTTTCCATTTCCCGATGCAACAAAATCTCGCCATTCAACACGCCGTCTTCCAATGACCTGCCGACAATGACCGGCAACGCATTCGACCATCCGGCAAGCTGCACATGCGAACAGGCCATGCGCCAGAGTAGACCGCTAGGCGTTGATTCCCCCGCAATATTGAGCAGGCCGGCATCTTCTTCTTCCAACAGTTGTAATTCCCCCCGCGTATTGATGTTGCGTTGATTCCAATCACCCGTTAACTGCAAATCACCGCTCGCTGTTGATAAACCGCCATAGGATAAACCGCTTAATTTAGCTATTGATGATAAGGGCATGCCCTGCAAGGAAACCTTTGCATTCAGTCTGTTATTTTTATCTACACGCCCCTGCAATTGCCACATACCTGCATCCAGCATGCCTTCCACAAACAAACCGTCAGCACTTAAACTGCCGTCAACCTGCTGCAAAACACCAACATCCGTATCCGTATTATTCCCTTGCAAATGCACCGTCATATCAACAGTCGATAGCATCCCCGCATGCAACGACAGCTTGCGCAACGTATGGCGCAATGCGATATTTATAGCTTGGCTTTTATCTGAATCAGCAGATAACACGTCAAATATCGTTTGGCGTGGCATGCGCACGACAGGTTGGTCAAAACGTACCTGCGCAAAAAAAGGCATAGGGGAAAACATCGTCCCGCTTGATATATGCAGCAAAACCTCCGGTGCATCCAGCGAAAACTCAGCAGCCTGAACATGCAGTTGCTCAAGCGTCAGTTCCCCGCGTAAAAGACGGTAGCGAACATGCGTAACCGAGCCGCCGTGATCGGCAAGCCAGCCATGTACGGCCAAACGCATCTTTTTCTGCACATGTTCCTGAACTGCAAAATGCGCTGCCAGCAACAACAACGCAAGCACCCCCGTAATCGCCAGATACCAGCGCGCCGAAGACGCCATGTGGCCGGTGTGATGGCGAAATAACACGGGCTGTTTATCTCTGAGCCTGTAACTGCTCAATGACCCGATGATCCTCCAAGGTGCTAATATCCTGAGTAATATCCCGTCCGGCAGCAATATCACGCAGCAACCTGCGCATAATCTTGCCGGATCTTGTTTTGGGAAGGTTATCGGTAAAACGAATCTCATCCGGCTTGGCAATTGCGCCAATTTCAGAGGTCACATGTTGACGCAATTCGCCTGCTAATGATTCGACATCTCCAGATTTCAGCACCACAAATGCACAAATCGCCTCGCCCTTAATTTCATCAGGCCGACCGACAACCGCCGCTTCTGCCACCGCCGGATGCGACACCAGTGCCGACTCAATTTCCATCGTCCCCAGCCGGTGACCGGCAACATTTAACACATCGTCCACGCGTCCCATAATCCAGAAATAACCGTCTTCGTCCGTGCGTGCACCATCACCGGCAAAATAATAGCGGTTGCCGAATTTATTCCAGTAAGTATCACGGTAGCGTTCCGCATCGCCCCAAATACCACGCAACATCGATGGCCATGGTTTACTCACCACCAACAATCCACCCTGACCTTTGCCAACCGGCTCACCTTCGGCATCAACCACTTCGGCAAACACGCCCGGCAACGGCAAACACGCCGAACCCGGTTTGGTTGCGGTTGCAAACGGCAGCGGTGAAATCATGTGACCACCGGTTTCAGTCTGCCACCATGTATCGACAATAGGGCATCGCTCGCCGCCAATCATCTTGCGATACCATATCCATGCCTCGGGATTAATCGGCTCGCCGACTGTTCCCAGCACACGTAATTTGCAAAGATCATGCTGTTGCGGCCATGCATCGCCTGCTTTAATCAGGGCGCGAATTGCTGTCGGTGCAGTATAGAAAACCGTCACCCCGTGATCAGCACAAATCTTCCACAAACGACCTGCATCGGGGTAAGTCGGCACGCCTTCGTACATCAGCGTCGTGCCGCCACAGGCCAACGGCCCGTAAACGGAATAGGTGTGTCCGGTAATCCAGCCGATATCAGCGGTACACCAAAACACATCGCTATCCGTTTGAAAATCGAATACCCACTGCATGGTCAGCATTGACCACAACAGATAACCGCCGCTGGCATGCACAATGCCTTTCGGTGAACCGGTCGAACCTGAGGTATAAAGAATGAACATCGGATGTTCGGCACTCACGGCCAGCGGCTCGCATATATCCGATTGCCCGGCCAGTGCCTGCTGCCATTCGACATCACGCCCTTCCTGCCAAGCCACTGCATTACCACCGCGACGCACCACCATAACGTGTTCAACTTTATTGCTACCTTCGCCAAGCGCCATATCCACGCTGGGCTTGAGCGCATGCACCTTGCCACGTCGCCAGCCACCGTCGGCAGTCACAATCATTTTCGCTCCGGCATCGACAATGCGTTCGTGCAAGGCATGCGCCGAAAAAGCACCGAACACCACCGAATGCGTCGCACCGATACGCGTGCAAGCCAGCATCGCCACCGCCGCTTCAGGTATCATCGGCATATAGATAATCACCCGGTCACCCTTTTTCACACCCAGCTCACGCATCGCATTGGCTGCACGACAGACATCCGACAACAGCGCGGCATAACTGATCTGCCGCACCTCACCCGACTCACCTTCCCAAATAATGGCCGTACGTTCACCGAAACCGGCATCCACATGCCGGTCCAGACAATTTTCGGATACATTCATCTCGCCATCGGCAAACCACTTGAAAAACGGCGCATCCGTATCGTCCAACACGGTGGAGAAAGGCTTACGCCAATGGATGTGCTGCTCGGCCAATTCTCCCCATGTGCCGGAAAAATCCGCATCGAACCGCTTTCGTAACGCATGGTACTGCTCCATGCTGGCAATACACGCAGCAGAATTTTCCGGCGGTAGAAACAAACGTGTTTCATTAAGGATTGATTCGATAGCTCCGCTCATGGGGCCTCCTTGTCCGGTTAAATGTCGCACCCGAATGTAAAAGCAAAACGTCACTTAAGGAAGTGCTGCAGGAATAAATCAGCACATCCTTAACATTCCCTTCATTATCCTATCGGGTAGAATGCGCGGGTGAACAATCATCTGGGCATCATATTAACAAGCATTGACGACGCGTCCACGGCGAAGACTCTGGCCAAACAGATGGTCGAAAGCGGTTTGGCCGCCTGTGTGCAAATTTCCGCGCGCGGCACATCCGTCTATCGCTGGCAAGGACACGTTCAGGAAAATACGGAATATTTTCTGAGCATCAAAACATCCAGCAAGCGGATATCTGAAATAAAACAATGGCTTGAACGACATCACCCCTATGATATTCCGGAGATTATCGTCTTGAAAGGCCGGGCGGCTGAGCAATATGCCGCTTGGGTAAACATATCAACATCCCCGGAAACCAATTCGGAAAATGAGGCAACCCATGCTTGAAGTATCCTTCGCCGGCGCACTGCTGGCCGGACTGTTATCCTTTCTCTCCCCCTGTGTCCTGCCGCTGGTTCCTGCCTATTTATCGTATATTAGTGGCGTCTCTGTCGATGCGCTAAAAACGGAAGCCCCCGATGTTCGCCGCCGCGCCATGTTGCAATCGTTATGGTTTATCCTCGGTTTCAGTCTTGTGTTTATCGCCCTCGGAGCATCGGCGACATTTTTCGGCCAGTGGTTGCTCGGTCACCTTCAACAGCTGGGAAAAGTTGCCGGAATTGTTATTTTCGTCTTCGGCCTGCACTACACCGGTCTGATTCGCATTCCTTTTCTGATGGTGGATGCGCATGTAAATACCAGCGGCGTGCAAGGCACGCGCGCCACGGGTGCGATTGTACTGGGGGCCGCCTTCGCTTTTGGCTGGACACCCTGCATCGGGCCGATTTTAGGTGCCATTCTGGCTATGGCCGGTGCGCAGGATCAGGTGCTGCACGGTACAGCTCTTCTCGCTGTTTATTCCCTCGGTCTCGGTATTCCATTTCTGCTTGCGGCAGCGGCGACCAACCATTTCATCAGCTGGATGCAAAATTTTCGCCGCTACCTTCATCTTGTCGAAATCATATCCGGTATTCTACTGATGCTGGTAGGGCTGCTTATTTTTCTTGGTAGTTTCAGCATTTTATCCGGCTGGCTGATCACTTACGCACCATTCCTTGCCAACATCGAAAATACGCTGATTCCCTGATGCGACCTTTCCACCCGCGCTTAAACTGTGTGGCAAACACCCGCCCTTGTAGGAGACCCCTGTTCTACGGCATAATCCGTGTCCGCAAGAAATGAATGGCCTCCCAAAAGACAGGTATAGGGAGATGGGATTCATGTAATTGCCTGTTTTTATTATAACTTTCAGGAGGGGCGTATGTCCGATAAATATCCAGTCATTTCCGTAACGGGTTCTTCCGGAGCGGGTACAAGCACTGCCAAAGTGGCATTGGAGCATATTTTTCGCCGTGAGAAAGTGACGCCGGCGATTGTTGAGGGTGATTGCTTTCATAAATTTGATCGTTATGAATTCCGTGAGCAATCCAAAAAATTTGAGGCTGCGGGCAAACGCTTAAGCCATTTTTCTGCCGATGCCAATCTTTTCGATAAAATTGCCGCATTGTTCGAGTCATATCGCCGAACAGGGCGCGGCATGGCAAGAACCTATGTGCATGACGATGATGAAGCCAAAATTTATGGCGTGGAAGCCGGACGTTTTACCGACTGGCGGGAAATCGGTGAGGGCAGTGATTTGCTTTTCTATGAAGGCCTGCATGGCGGTGTTGAAGAGGTTCGCCCCTATGTCGATTTGATGATGGGCGTTGTGCCTGTTGTTAATCTTGAATGGATTCAGAAGATCCATCGCGACACGGCAATGCGCGGTTATTCCGAGGAAGCCGTTGTGGATAATATTCTGTCGCGTATGCATGACTATGTCCATTTCATTACCCCGCAATTCACGAATACAGATATTAACTTTCAACGTGTACCGCTGGTCGATACATCCAATCCGTTTATTGCACGCGATGTACCGACGCCTGATGAAAGCGTGATTGTGATTCGTATCCGTGACCCGCAGAAGTGGGGGATTAATTTCCCGTGGCTAATTTCCATGCTGAAGGACTCATTTATGTCGCGGCGCAATACCCTTGTTATACCTGCGGCGAAAATGGTTCTGGCAATGGAGCTGATTCTTACACCCATTATGCATGAGTTGCTTGAGAAGCGGCGCAAATCGTAATTACAAACACTGTTTTAGAGGGGGGCTTCGGCCTCCCTTTTTTTTGCGCTGGATTTGTACCTGCCCCGCCCTTAACCTTGTCACCCCATGAGCGAAAATAAAAACAACAACACGTTTCACGTGAAACATCCGGCAGGTGCGGTCGATGTTCTGGTTATCGGTGCGGGTCATGCCGGATGTGAAGCCGCACTGGCTGCGGCCCGGCGTGGTGTACGCGTACGCCTGATTACACAAAATCTGGATACCATTGCTAAAATGTCCTGCAATCCGGCCATCGGAGGCGTCGGCAAAGGGCATCTGGTACGCGAGGTGGATGCCTTGGGCGGTGCTATGGCTCTAGTGACGGATGTTTCAGCACTGCAATACCGGTTATTGAATAGCGGCAAAGGCCCGGCAGTACAGGCGACACGAGCGCAGTGCGATCGCCGTTTGTATCATATTCATATGCGTCGGCACCTTGCCGAATCCGGTGTTGTACTGCATCAGGGTTCGGTGCACGAACTCATGTTTGAGCAACAGCGCGTAGTCGGTGCGATTGATGAACTCGGTCTGGCACATTCGGCAGGAGCGGTGGTACTAACAACAGGAACCTTTTTGGGTGGTTTAATTCACGTTGGCGACAAAACCTTTCCTGCCGGACGAGCAGGTGATGCGGCAATTGTTGGTTTGACAGATGAGCTTTATCAAAAGGAACTGCGTCTTGGCCGCCTGAAAACAGGAACCCCACCTCGGCTGGATGCACGTAGCATTTGCTGGGAAGGGCTTGAGGAGCAGCCCGGGGATGTAGATGTATTGCCCTTTTCCACGCTGAGTGAAAAGCTTATTGAAAAACAAATCCCATGTTATATCACGCGCACAACCGCGAAATCACATGATATTCTGCGCGCACATTTAGAGCGTTCTCCAATGTATTCGGGCGCGATTAGCTCTAGGGGGCCGCGCTATTGCCCAAGCATTGAGGACAAAGTGGTGCGCTTTGCCGACAAAGAGAGCCATCAGATATTTCTTGAACCCGAGGGTCGTGATCATGAAGAGATTTACCCGAATGGAATTTCCACCTCGATGCCTGTTGACGTGCAATGGAAATTTGTTCGCGCCATTACCGGCCTTGAGCACGCCGTTATTATCCGCCCGGGCTATGCTATAGAATATGATTATGTGGACCCGACAGAATTGAAACACACCTTGGAGTGTAAAAAAATCAGCGGCTTGTTTCATGCCGGGCAAATCAATGGTACAACAGGCTATGAGGAAGCGGCAGCACAGGGGCTTTTGGCAGGAATTAACGCGGCGGCGCTTGCCTGCGATCTGGAGGCATGGGTTCCAGATCGTTCCGAGGCTTATCTGGGTGTAATGGTTGATGATCTTGTACGCAAGGGGGTAAGCGAGCCGTACCGTATGTTTACTTCCCGCGCTGAATTCAGACTGCAATTGCGAGAAGATAATGCAGATATGCGGCTCGGAGAGGCGGCTATCCGGCTAGGTTTGTACAGCGATAAACAAAAACGCATGTTTGAATGTCGCCAGCAGCGCTTGCAGGCCGCAGAAACCGAAATGCGGGCAACAATGGTCGGGCATGGTCGGGTATGGAGCAACCGCTTACAAGATGCTGGCCTCCCCGTGCCGGAGAACGGTATGGCGTTTACAGCTTATGCCCACCGTCAGGATGTTGATGTGCGTCTTGCCATACAGCTACTGAATAGCGCCGTCGGTCTTGATAGACGCGACAATGCCAGTTTGCAGTCGCTGATTCACTACGATGGATATTTGCAGAAGCAGGCTCGGGAGGTTTCGCGCTTTCAAGGACTTGAAAAGCGTCGGATTCCCGATGATCTGGATTACGAAGTGGTGGCCGGATTGAGTATTGAGTGTCGGCAGCGCCTGCACCAAGTGCGCCCAGCCAATCTCGGGCAGGCATCTCGCCTGTCTGGCATAACGCCAGCGGCAATAAGCTGTCTTATGCTTTATCTGGCAAAGCAATAAGGCCTTTCGTGAAAAATGATTCTCAGCGGTATGTTGATGAGACCTTGCGCTTCGCCAAGGCGCTGAATTTAACGGCGATTAAGGATGCTGGTGAATTTGAACGGCGTTTTGTCACACCTTCGCGCGCGCTATGTCGCTGGCTGCCTGATTCGGGAACCTTGCTTGATGTCGGTAGCGGCATGGGCATCCCCGGCATTCCGATTTTATTGGCGCGGCGGAATTTGCGGGGAATTTTGGTGGAAAGGCGTAAGAAGCGCGCTGAATTTCTGCGCCATATCGTTCGGTTGTTGAATATCAACGCTACGGTATATGATTGCGACATTCGTGATTTGCAGGATATTCAGGCTGATGTTTGTGTGGCGCGGGCGGTAACGCAACCGGAAGCATTGCTGCCGATGATCGAAGCGCATATGGTTGCGGACGGGTTGGCTGTGCTTCCAGTCCCGGAAAGTTTGCAGGCGCAAGTCGTGGCTGGCTGGAAAATTTCAAGTGATGATGCGGTTTGTCTTCAAGGCTTAAAACAACGCATTCATTGTTATCGAAGGGAAGGGGTTTCACGTGAAACATAGTTGCATGAGGCGCGTGGTTGCCATCGCCAACCAGAAAGGCGGCGTCGGAAAAACGACGACAAGTATCAATTTGGCGGCATCGCTGGCGACGCTGGACAAGCGGGTTCTGTTGCTCGATATTGACCCGCAGGGCAACGCAACCACGGGCTTGGGGATTGATAAGAGCCAAGTAGAACAGGGCAGCTACGATCTGTTTATCAATCAAGCGCCGCTTGAAAACACAATTTTACCGACCACGTGCGAAGGTTTATTTATCGTTCCCGCAAGCATGGATCTGGCCGGTGCTGAGGTGGAGCTTGTTGGTGTTGATGGTCGTGAAAAGGTGCTGGAAAAGGTTTTTTCGGATTATGCCGCCGAGCCTTTTGATTATGTGTTTATTGATTGCCCGCCAGCGCTAAATTTAATCACACTTAATGCGCTGGCCGCATCTGATCGTGTGATGATTACCTTACAGGCTGAATTTTATGCAATGGAAGGTTTAACACAATTGATGGACACCATCCGCAGGGTGCGCGCCAACCTGAATCCGTATTTGAATATGGACGGCATTCTTTTAACCATGGTGGATCGTCGTAACCGGCTTTGCGTACAAGTGGAAGAGGAAGTGCGAAGTTATTTCGGGTCACAGGTTTACGAGCATTGTATTCCGCGCAATGTGCGTCTGTCCGAGGCCCCGAGCTTCGGAATTCCGGCGATGTATCATGATATTCGTTCAACGGGTGCGCAGGCTTATTTGCAAGTGGCACAGGAAATGATTCGGCGAGGATAGGGGTGAATATGCAAAACAGTCAGAAAAAACGAGGGCTTGGGAAAGGGCTAAACGCGCTGCTTGGCGATGCGCCTAACCCGGAAAAGTTATCTCAGGCAAGTCGTATTCCGATTTCACAGATTCGTCCGAATCGATTCCAGCCGAGGAGTCGTTTTTCCGAAGATGAATTGGCTACGCTAACCGCCTCCGTGCGCAAAGATGGTGTGTTGATGCCGATTCTACTACGTCCAAACGGTGCGGATTACGAATTGATTGCCGGCGAGCGACGCTGGCGAGCGGCGCAAGCCGCAGGTTTGCTGGAAATCCCTGCTGTGGTGCGTGATGTCGATGATTTGCAGGCTTTGGAACTGGCTGTGGTCGAAAATGAGCAGCGCGATGATTTGACGGCAATCGAATCAGCGCGTGCATATCAGCTTATGATTTCAGAATTCGGCTGCACGCAGCAACATGTTGCCGAGCGCATGGGGAAATCGCGTACGCAAGTCACCAATCTGATTCGTTTGTTACAACTATCGCAGAAAATTCAGCGCATGGTTGAACGCCGCGAACTGGATATGGGCCATGCACGTGCACTGGTCGGATTGCCGGCCAAAGATGCCGAACGCCTTGCCGCGCAATGTGTCGAGGGCGGTTGGAGTGCACGTCAAATGGAGATGCATGCTAGAAAAGCGCGTTCTTCATCGTCAAAACCCGCACCGCTTACCGTCGATGCCGATGTGGCTGCTTTGCAGGATGACTTAACCCGCCGTCTCGGTTTAATGGTGGAGATTCGTTGCCGCAAAAACGGCAGCGGTGAGATGCGAATCAAATATGCGCAAGCGGCAGAGTTAGATACGGTTTTGAACCGCCTGCGCGGATGAGAGTCGGCGGAAAATCTTTTCGCTCGGCAAACTGGTTTGTTGACGCTGGCGACTCTACTCCTGCGGTGCAGTGGATTGACCAACGCCTGCTACCACACCGTTTTGAGCAGCGGATCAGCAGAAAACCGGAAGATGTCGCGCTAGCGATTGAAAGCATGCAGGTACGCGGCGCTCCGGCAATTGGAGGTGCCGCTGCATATGGCTTAGCTTTAGCGTATCTCACTGATAAGAATAGATTTTTTACCCACTGGCTGCCCCGTTTTCGCGCTACACGGCCCACCGCCGTTAATCTCTTCCACGCCTGTGATGCAATACAAGCACTTGCTGAACAAGGGGTAACGGATGCGGATATGCAGGCCGCCGCACAAAGCTATTCCGATACCGAAGTGGCTGCCAACGCGTGCATGGGCGAGCACTTGGCCGAGCGCCTGGCCGTTGGTGAGCGACGCATCCTGACCCATTGTAATGCCGGATGGCTGGCGGCGGTGGATTGGGGGACGGCGACCTCTGGAATTTATAAATTGGCACACGCGGGTGAATCGCCGTTTGTTTGGGTGGATGAAACCCGACCGCGCTTGCAGGGGGCGCGGCTAACCGCCTGGGAATTGGGGCAGGAAGGCGTGAAACACTGTATTCAGGCCGATAGTGCCGCCGCGTGGATGATGTCTCAGGGTAAGGTGGATGCCATTGTCACCGGTGCGGACCGTATTGCTGCGAATGGCGATGTCGCCAATAAAATAGGTACTTACATGCTTTCACTGGCCGCTCGCGAGCACGGCATTCCTTTTTATGTAGCCGCGCCATCGAGCACCTTCGATGCAAATTGCGCCACTGGCGCTGCGATTCCGGTTGAAGAACGCGATGCTGACGAGGTGTTGATGATGGATGGCGTGGATGAGGCCGGAGATAGCCACCTCATCCGCATTGCCTCACCGAATTCAAGCGCCGGGAATCCCGCTTTCGATGTAACGCCTTATGCCAACATCACAGCTATTATCAGCGAACAGGGCGTATGGGCAAGAAATCCTAACACCTGAAAAACAAAAGCTTTAGAGCTACTTGCAAAAGTCTGAGTGGGGACGCCGATTGCCGCTCACGACTTTTGCAAGTGGCTCTTTATTCATCCACTTGTTCCTTTCTCCCGTCCGTGGCTCCTGATTTTTTACCCGGTTTGACCAAGATTTCCACATAAAACGATTCCAACTTCTGTGTTTCGGCCTCACCAATGCATTTACCAAGGTCAAATTCGTGAATCGTCTCCGCCTGTTCAACCGTAGCCCCGAATTTGCAATCAAAATCCCAGAAATCAAACCCTTCCGGCAATTCTTTTCGCCGTTCTCTCTGGATATATTTTTTAACGTCGCATCTCACTGCTTCGACTAGCCTCGCAGGCTTGATTTTCGGGTGTGTTAATTTAAATGTCTTTTTCATATTTATCCTTACTGAAAATAGTAAACAATGTGTTTATGCAACAAGACTTCCCTCGCTTGCTCCATTTCTACTGTAGAATGGCACAACATGGTCACGTTCAAATTTGCCGTGGTCCGAAGATGATAATGGCGGAGCCTAACAAACAAACGGCGACACCAATCCAGTCGGATGCGGTAGGGCGAACGGCATCAATAAGCCACAACCAGACGAGGGCGACACTGATATAGACGCCACCGTATGCGGCATAGACACGTCCGGCAGCCTGCGGGTGCAGGGTAAGTAACCATGCGAAGGCGGCGAGACTAAGTGCAGCGGGCAGCAGGAGCCAGATGGATTTCCCTTCTTTCAGCCACAAATAGGGAAGATAGCAGCCGATAATTTCAGCCAGTGCGGTGATAATGAACAGACCGAATGTTTTGGTGATTTCCATGTGCAAACCATGCGCCATGGGCAACGGGCTGGCAATATTTTCCATTCATAGCCACAAACGACTGATACAGCCAACGCACAACAAAAAGGGCGACCCGAAGGCCGCCCTTGAAAGCTTGAGACTGTCTTTTGAGATAATCTGATCTTCGTCCCGAAATTAACCGAACAAGCGGAAATGCGCCGAAGAAGCCATCAGCAACAACATCGGAATGGACAGGATGGTGTTGGTACGCGAAGCAATCAGAGCACGTTTGCCCAGTGCTGCTTTCTCTTCTGCTGTGGCTTCAACAATACCCAGAATTTTCTTCTGGGCCGGCCAGATAATGAACCAGACATTGAACCACATGATGATACCGAACAGGCCGCCAATACGAATATCCCAACCCGGCGTGCCACTGAAGCCACCACCGTGCATCATGTTCATGTACAGAATGACACCGAAAATCAGGGTGAACATTGCCCCCCAGCGGA
The DNA here is from genome assembly GCA_003233235.1 of Zetaproteobacteria bacterium. Lineage (GTDB taxonomy): Bacteria > Pseudomonadota > Zetaproteobacteria > Mariprofundales > Mariprofundaceae > UBA1543. The sequence goes on along the minus strand of QILF01000052.1, from coordinate 14,294 downwards.
ACCACCAGAGGACACGACGAACAATGCTGGAATCCTTGAACAGGTCGGCTTTGGTATCGGCAGACAGGCCGCCCATGGACGGAACCTGACAGAAATTTAAATAATACAGCAGGCCAATCCAGGTGATACCGGCCAGAAAGTGACCCCAACGTGCCAGATCACCGATATCCGGTGCAGAACCACCGGTAGCGATGCCTGCGCCCAGAATAATGGCAGCGAGCACAAAACCGGCAGTCAGAGCGAGTTTATGATTTGTAAAAATACCCATATGTTTCCTCCAAAGGAAGTTGTTTTATTATGGCGCATTGTAGCGAATATGCTATAACACAAACACCTATAGAAAGTAAGGCGTTTGGGAGTTTTATGGCCTTTGCAACATCCACGCGTAATCACAGCTTGCAAAGCAAGGCACTTTGCCTTACCAATTCACCTGTAATTTAGGAGAACGCGATATGAGTGATAAAAAGTGGCAACCCGGCAAGAAAGACGCAGTGTTTGCAGCCGTGGTGATTGCCGTGATTGTGCTGCTGGTGCTTGGTAGCAGTGAACGCACCACCAAACCGACACCGGACGATGCGGTGCATCGGACCGCGATCTCGCACGAGACCTGCATGCAATGCCATGGCGCTGACGGGGTACGCCCGCAGCCGCTCGGACATGCCAGTTCAACACAATGTTTTCAATGCCACACACAGCCCAAGGGCTGGCTGGGCGTCGCCAAATGAAAACCATCGGTGTCAGCAGCAAGCCGGATGACGCGCGTGCTGCTACCGTAGCCGTAGAGCTTATTGACTGGCTTAAACAACAAGATGAAAGCATCTGCATTGATGCCAGTTTGCGTAACGTTTGCGATGAGAAGTGCATCCCGCTCGACGATATGCCGAAAGCTGTTGATCTGATGCTGGTACTTGGCGGCGACGGTTCGCTGCTCAATGTTGGTCGGCATTTTATCGGCTCCGACACCCCGATTCTCGGTATCAACCTTGGCCGCCTCGGTTTTCTAACCGAAACGCCGGTAGACGACATGTTCAAAGCCGTGGCAACCGTGCTTTCCGGCAAGGGCGAGGTGGTGCGCCATTTCAGCCTGCACGCCGAAGGCTGGCGGGACGGCGAAATGTTGATTAGCGGCCACGCCATGAACGACGTGGTACTGCAACGCAACCGTCACCCGCGCATGATTGAGTTTGAAATGCACGTTGCCGGACATTTTGTCTTCCGCGTACGTGCCGATGGTCTTGTGCTGTCCACACCGGCTGGTTCGACAGCCTATGCTCTATCTGCAGGTGGCCCCATTGTACATCCGGGGCTGGATGCGATTACCGTCGCACCGGTTTGCCCGCATATTTTGTCCAACCGACCGATTGTATTGCCCGCCAGCGAAACCATCAGCTTGCGTCTGACTGAGGTTCCTGCGCCCGGTGCGCTGAATCTGGACGGGCAGATGATTCTCGATTTGCAGCAGGGTGATGAAATCCGCATCAATAAATCGGGGGCTATTTCGCTGATTTACCTGCCCGGGCGCAATTACTACAAAGTGCTACGCAACAAATTACACTGGACGGGACGGAGCGAAATATCCACACCATGTTGAACGGCGACAAACAAACAAATCGGATGCGCGCATGCTAAGCGAACTGCATGTCCGCCAGTTCGCGTTGATCGACGATGTGCAGCTTGAACTGGGTGATGGCATGACGGTCTTTTCCGGCGAAACCGGCGCTGGAAAATCTATGCTGGTTGATGCGCTCGGCGCGGCTTTCGGGGCGCGAGCGAGTAGCGATTGGGTTCGCCACGGGGCCGACAAAGCCGAAGTTAGCGTGGTGCTTCAAAATATACAGGCGAATGTTAGAAATTTGCTCGCAGAGCACGACATTGAGGGCGATGGCGAGCTGGTGCTACGCCGCGTAATTCGCGCCGATGGCAGTTCACGTGCCTGGATTAATGGCTCGCCTGTAGCAGCGCGGTTGTTACAGGATATTGGCCGCTTGCTGCTGGATATGCATGGTCAGCATGAACATCAGTCGTTGATGCGGGCTGAGTTTCAACGCCAGTTACTGGATGCGCGAATACCTGACAAACAAAAACAAGCGGTAGTCGTAGCGTGGCAACAGTGGCAAAAAACGCGAAAAGCACTGGATTCTTTGCTCAGTGAACGGCAACGCGGGGTGCGCGAGGAAGCGTGGATGCGCGAGGAGCACAAGCGCCTTGCCGCGCTGGAGTTGCAAGCTGGCCTAGTCGATAAATTACAGCAGAAAATCGAAGCGGGACGGCATTTCGCGCAAATTCAAACGGCGGTGGCGGGTGCATTGGAGACGCTTGAAGACGGTGAAGGTGATTTGCGCGGCAAAATAGCCGCCTGTGCTCGTGAGCTGGAAAGCGTGGCGGCATTTCATCCGCAAATCAGCGCGGCAACAGATTATCTGGCGCAGGTGGATGTGCTGCTCGGCGAAACCTCGCCATCTTTGCGTAGCGTGCTTGATGGCGGATTTGATGCTGAGGCTTTGCAAGCCGATGAAACACACCTGATGGATTTACACGAGGCGATGCGCCGCAATGAAACCGATGAAGAAGGGCTTAGCACGCTGTTTGCTGAACTGGAAGATAAATTAAATCATCTGGATACCGGCGCGTGGGATGAAGAAGCACGCCGCGAGGCATTCAAAACGGCAACAGAGGGATTCTGCACACAAGCAAAAGCCTTGTCGCAGGCTCGCAACAAGGCGGGTAGGAAACTTATCACTGAATTGCGTGGTTTTCTTGATAAATTAGCACTCGGCGGCATGCAATTGCGCATCGACGTGGTGGCGCAGACCGAAGATGACGCTACGTGGAGTATGCACGGCTTTGACGAAACGGTGTTTATGGCTGCGTCCAACCCGGGTGAGCCATTTCGCGAATTAACGGCGGTGGCTTCGGGCGGCGAAATGTCGCGACTGGTGCTGGCCTTGAAAGGTTGCGGAGCGATGGCCAGTGCACCGCAAATCGCCATTTTCGATGAAGTGGATGCCGGTATCGGCGGCGAAACAGCGTGGTGTGTGGGTGAATTGCTGGCTGAAATGGGCCGGGTACGGCAAGTGCTGGTGATTTCGCATCTGCCACAGGTGGCGACCTGCGCCAAACGGCAGATTCATATTTATAAAGAACAGCGCGACGGGCGCACGGTGAGCGGACTAAAACCGCTGGACGATACGGCGCGCTTGAAAGAAATAGCGCGTATGCTTGGCGATGCGGGTGATGAAAGTCTTGCCCATGCCGAGCAGATGCTGGCGCGCGGAGCTGCTTGTGTGGAAACGAACCGTGTGGAAACGAACCGTGCGGAAGCTAATCCTGCGAAAGTAAGCTAATGCCGCACCGTATTCAAATTCGCATGGCACGGGTGGATGATGTGGATGCCATCGAAGCACTGCTTAAACCGTTTGCCGAGCGCAATATTATTCTAGCGCGTTCGCGTGATAACTTATTCCAGCATTTACAGGAATTTGCGGTGGCGTTGTTTAACGAAGGTCCATCGGAAGCGGAGCTGGTTGGCGTGGTTGCCATGCATATTTACGGGTCCAATCTGGCCGAGGTTCGCTCGCTGGTGGTGCGCGACGACATGCATGGTTTGGGCATTGGCCGACTGCTTGTCGAAGCCAGCGAAAAATGGGGCATGAGATTGGGTGTGGCGCGCATCTTTGCCTTAACCTATGTGCCCGATTTCTTTTCGAAAATAGGCTATGTAAGCGTGCCGCGCGAAAGCCTGCCGCACAAGGTATGGACGGTATGTGTACACTGTAAAAAATTTGCTGATTGCGATGAAATTGCAGTGGAAAAACGCCTTTCCGATATGCCCATCGAACCGATGCATGAGTTACCGATTATGGAAATCAACCAAGGCTGAAAAATAAGCTGTCTGCGAATCAGGGGCAGGGGTTCGGATAGCGTTTATGAATGGCTTCGATGCCTTCGATAACGATCCCGGCAAGCTCGATATTGATGGCGGCGATATTCTGCTTCAATTGCGCCATCGTGGTCGCACCGATGATAACGCTGGTGACGAATGGCTGCCGGAGAATGAAAGCCAGTGCCATTTGCGCCGGATTGAGGCCGTGTTCAATCGCCAGTTTCACGTATGCCTGAGTGGCAAGTTCCGCCTGTTCGCCAGAGTAGCGGGTATAGGCATCAAACAAGGTGAGCCGCGCACCTTCGGGTTTTGCACCATTCAGATACTTTCCAGAGAGCATGCCGAATGCCAGCGGCGAATAGGCAAGCAGACCAACATTTTCACGGCAGGCGATTTCGGCTGCGCCGACCTCAAATGAGCGATTGAGCAAGCTGTACGGGTTTTGAATGCTGGCGATACGCGGCAAAACGGAGATTTCCGACAAATTCAGATGCTGCATCATGCCCCACGGGGTTTCGTTGGAAATACCAATCTGTCGTACTTTGCCCTGTTGAAGAAGAAGATTCAGGGCTTCCAACGTTTCCGAAATCGGTGTTGTAAGCTCTTGTGTATCGTGCTGATAGCCGAGTTTTCCAAAAAAATTGGTATGGCGATCCGGCCAGTGGGTCTGGTACAGGTCGAGATAGTCGGTTTGCAAACGCTGGAGTGATTTTTCACAGGCTGTGATGATATTCTTAACATCCAAACGCGATTCTCCATGGCGGATATGCGGACACCAGCCGGTTGGCCCGCAGACCTTGGAGGCAAGGATAATTTCCTCCCGACGACCACGCTTTTTAAACCACTGACCAATAATGTCTTCAGTGCGCCCGTAGGTTTCAGCCTTGGGCGGAATGGCATACAACTCGGCAGTATCAAAAAAATTTACGCCTTGATCCAGCGCATAGTCCATCTGCCGGAAGGCCTCCTCCGCTGTGTTTTGCTCGCCCCACGTCATCGTTCCCAGCGCGATAGCGGATACGGTCATGTCTGTTTTTCCCAAGCGGCGATATTGCATAGCGCGTCCTTTTTATGTGTTTAGAACTTCCCTAGGGAGGTGCTGATTAATTCTAGGTAAAGCAGCTTGCATTAAGAATGTGCCAATAATAGCACGGCTATTGCGATACATTGCAACGCCGAGTTGGTGCATTATAAATGTAAAATGCAAATCCATGAATTGATCAGCGCCTCCCTAGCGGTTGCAACCAGCCGGACAGGGTAATCAGTGGCAGGCCGATCAATGCGCTCGGGTCGTCGCCCTGCATGCGCGAAAACAGGCTGATACCCAGCGCTTCCGATTTGAAACTTCCGGCACAATCATAAGGCTGATCCGCAAGCAGGTAAGTATCAATTTCGGCGGCATTCAGATGCCGGAAATAGACACGAAAGCGTACGGTTTCGTAGCGTTCGATAGCTTTTCCAAGCAACGCAACGCCGGTTAGAAAATCCACGGATTTTCCAGAAAGAAACGCCAATTGCTCACTGGCAGCGGCGTAATTGCCCGGCTTGCCGAGCACGGTTCCGTCACAAACGACAATTTGATCGGAGGCGATAATGGTCGCTTGCGGATACACGACACGAACAGCATGTGCTTTCCCCAGCGTGTTGTGCTGAACCAGTTCTGCCGGTGGCATACTGCCCGTTCTGGCTTCCTTGAAATCAGGTATACAAACTGAAAAAGGGAGCTGTAGGCGCGCTAAAAGCTGTTTCCGATAGGTGGAGCTTGAGGCTAGAATAATATCTAATTTATCTCTTTTATATTCATGGGTTACAGACTCAATCTTCACCGCGTTCCAATTCCCAGGGCATCGCCGACTCACCCTCAATTTGATAATCGCCACTCGCCCAGCGACCAAGGTCGATTTGTCGGCAGCGTTTGCTGCAAAAAGGCGCTTCCGGGGTATCCGGAACGACAGGTTTGCGGCAAACGGGGCAGGCGCGAGTATTCTTTTCAGTTATTTTAGCTTTCATGCGATAGGCACTTGCATGCACTGATACGGCACATCCTCATCGACCTGAACAGAAGCCTGAGTAGGCAGCCAGCGCTGAAAACGCAAGCGGACAGCCATGTGATTGCCGGAAATGTCGGGGATCAGTCCAGCGTCAACTTGAGCAGGTGTCAGGCCGACAATGAGCAAACCGCATGGTTTGCTGGAATCAAGCCGGAAACGCTGACCGCCGCCCTCCGCGAGATGCGATTCCCATGCCACATAATCGTGCAGCATGCCATGCATACTACTCACCGCTTCACTCAAATTGCGCAATGCATTATGCACAGCTTCGCGTCGTTGGCTGTTATGCCATAACGTATGCAGGGCATGTGGCATATGCTTCCGGTGTCCTAGCCAGTCGTGTTTTTTCAGGCCGTTCATCCAGGCGGAAATCAGCGCATCAGAGGTGAGGATGTTTTTTGCTTCATCCACACCGCCACGCAGATTTTTTTCGTGTCCTTCAAGCGTGGCGCAGGAGCGCATAATCTGTTCGCAGTATTGTGGGTGCTCGCTGGCCAGCGCATCCAGATGATCCTGCATACAACCAAGCAGACCGATAACATCGGATAGTGCTGCCCGACGCCCCTGCTCGCCGAATAACGAAATGTGCAAATCGGCACAGGCTTGTAACCAGACATAAGGCTGCTGGTCGGCATTGGCTTCGGCCAAACAGGCAAGACCATCGCGCAATTGCAGAAAACTCTGCATGCGTGGACTTAGGGGAAATGAAAAACGAATAAATTGGCTCATATGTGTTTGTGGCTACCTGTATCAAAACATGGAGCGGGTGAAGGGAATCGAACCCTCGTATTCAGCTTGGGAAGCTGCTGCACTACCATTGTGCTACACCCGCATGGATTGTGAAGGTGCATGCTAGGAAGATGTAAGCGCACTGCAAGTGCTGGAACGTAGCCGCTAATCCATTGTCGCTTTGCACTATCTGCGGGCCGGTATTCAGGCTTGAACAATGCCAAAGCGCTGTAACCATGCATCAATATGTTCAGCGATTTCCGTGTAGACCTCGCGAAAGACATCGGCTGATTGACCGATAGGGTCGGCAACCGTATCGCCGCCATCGGGTTGCGATAGCAGAAAGACTTTACCGATACTCATCGGACTGATCTCGCCGATAAACTTCCGTTGGCGGGCGCTCATCACCAGCACGAATGCTGCGTGTTGCAAGTCCTGTTTGAGAAGCATGGTGGAGCGATGGATTGAAAGATCGATGTCGAATTCGAGCGCAACGGATAATGCAACGTCCGGTACCGGCTGGCTGCCAATATTCTGCAAACCGCGACTGAACAGTTCGGCATATACACCGGCATCCTGCAACTTTTTCTGCAACAAAAGTTCGGCGAACGGACTACGGCACAAATTACCCTGACAGACGACGAGAATCGGAGAAGGAAGGCGCATCTGCTGTTATGAGGCGCTTGGCGGCAACAGCCAGATGGCCTGACCGCTTTCCTGATGGATGCGCTCCAGCATGTGGCGGTGCGCATCCATATCTTCGTCAGCAAGCGGTGGAGATGGTCGGCGCATCAGCTTGGCGGTTTCCGCTTTTTCGGCACGCCCGCTGCTGCTTTCCGGTAATTGCACAAAATTGGAGGCCGGATGTGGCGTCGCTTCCATATCCAGAGAAAACTGTCTGCCGCCGGTCATCGCCAGATACATTTCAGCGAGTAACTCGGCATCAAGCAGTGCACCGTGCAGGGTGCGATGTCCGCGTTCCACGTTGTAGCGATCGCATAGTGCATCGAGGTTATTGCGCTGATGTGGATGGCGTTTGCGAGCCACCTGTAGTGAATCAATGACCGGAACGTCGGCGATTCCGGACAGCTTGGCAAGGCGCAGCTCCTGCATCAGAAAACCAAGATCAAAAGCAGCATTGTGAATAACCAGCGTAGCATCCTGAATGAAGTCCAGAAAGGCTTCGCCAATATCAACAAAACGTGGTTTATCTTTTACATCTTTATCGCTAATGCCGTGAATGCGCACCACTTCTTCAGGAATGTGGCGATCAGGATTGATGTAGTGGTGAAATACCTGTTTGCGGTCGATATGTCGCTGCGATACCCGAACCGCACCGATTTCAACAATGCGGTCTCCATTCAGAGGTGAAAGTCCGGTAGTTTCAGTGTCCAGCATGATGAGCTGCATGCGAGCAGTATAGACGGCTTTTTCGCTTTGCAAAGAAGTGTTTACGGTGTCGCTGGAAGTGCCTCTTCAGTTGCTTTGCTGCCCGCGTCGAACCAGCGTCCCGGCAAGCTAATGAGGGCTTCCAGCAAGCCTGCTTCGGGCAATCCAGCCTGCTCGGCACTCACCGCTTCCACCTTGGCATTCTGCAACGGGCCATACACATGATAAATTTTGCGGAAGACACTTTTTGCCGCTCCGAGAACAAGGTCACGCAACAGTGGAATCATACGCAGGAAAGAATCGAGGTTTTGCAACGGGCGTGCTGTTACATATAAATCAATGTCGCCAGTGGCAAGATTGATGCTGCCGCGTCCGGCCATGTCCAATGCTGAGGCACGCATGGCCAAGCGCCGGATTTGGGCTTTTTCTTCGCGCACCGTCGATTCAAGTTGCAGCCGCTTATACAACATGCCCGGCCCGGTTATATCCTCACGTTTGCCGGTAAGAAAATGAGGCAGATCGGTCAGGCTGAGTGCCGCCAGCATCTTGGTCATGGTGCCACCTTCGAGGATACGCCCTTTATCGGAGCGTAAACGCAATCGGCCATGCATGCCGTTCCACCACGGTTGTTCCGCTTTAATCACACCGTTGCCCGACCACAACGCGTGTACGACACCACCCCGAAAGAGTTTTGAGGCATCAAGGCGTTGAATGATTTGACTGAAATCACCACTGATGTCGGCAAAACCCGTCCAGTGCAAACCGCCACCGGGTTGCGGGCGCAGATTACCTGACAGGTGTAAGTTTTGCCCGAGCATTTGTGCTGTCAAATTGCGAATATCGACATTGCCACCCGAGGAAAGATGAAAAAAGGCATGCACGCGGAAAATGGATAGCTTGGCTGCATTCAGCATGTCGGCTTGCAACGTGCCAATGCCTTGGGTTGAGGATGCAAAATTAATGCGCACACCACGAATGGACAACGCATCCCAGCGAATATGCCGGAAATTGCCGCGCATGACCCACTGACGCGCTTTACTTCCTGTTGCCGGAATATTTACCAATTTTTGTATTTCCGGCATTTGCTCGGGCAATGCGCTATGATCCATAAAATCGGAGTTGATGTTGATTTCCAGCGGCGCGTCATCGAAAGGAGCACTGACGGTAAGCTCGCCGCTGAAAGCCGGAGCTTTCAGCGTGCTGATACGCAATGAAATGCGCTGTTTGTTCATACTGCCTTTGCCGATGACCAGCGGCGCACCGCCATGACTGCGGATACTATTGAGTTCAAAACCGTCCGGGGTCTGCCAACCGCTAAATTTGAGTGCATAGGGTTCCCCGACATTCTTATGTGAGCCAAGCAGGCGACGCCATGCGGCATTGCCAAGGTCGGCATTCAATTCCCATACGCCTTTTTCTGTTTTGTTGTTTATTGTTTGTGGTGGCTTGAATTCAAGCCGTGCTGTGTAATGTCCTGAGGCTCCATCAATCGGCATACGATAGCGTGCGGCAATGTCGGCAAAATCACCGGAAAACTGCATCCGCAATTTATTCAAATTCCAGATGGCATGTCCTTGTTCCTGTAGCTGCATATCAAGTGTGGCATCGAAACCGTCGTAATGAAGTTTCATCGCTGAGAACCGCAACGAGCCGTCGGTCTGCCAGCGCATACTGCCACCGCGCAACAGAACCGGACGCTGCATAATTTCAACCTGCCACACCGATATTGGCGTCAATTCCGCTTCGCCCTTGCTTGGTTGTGTGGCATACATCGGCCAATCGAATGCGAAACGGGCATTGGCTGGAGCCTGTTTCCAAACCAGTTGTGGCATGCTGCCCGGATTCAGCCACCGTTCGCAACGGCCAACATCCACTTCACCCTGACCTTCAATGGCGAACACGGGTTTATTCAGGTCGGCAACATGCAGTTTTCCATGCACCGAACCAGCCTGATGTGGCAGTAAAACATGCTGCACCGTCATATTCAGTCCGTCGGCATCAAAATTAAGTTTGCCGGTCAGCTCTTGCAGTAACTCGTTCGCTCCGCTCAACGGAATGGTTACATCACTCAGCTCTGCGCTGAGGCGTATATTATTTGCGTCGATATTTTCCAGTTCCGGTTTGCGCCATGCTTTTTTCTGTTTGAGGTGCAATTGAGCATTGAGTTTTTGTGCGCTGCCGCGCAGGCCACCGAGCCATTCCCTCCATCCGTCGCCGACCAGCGCCTGCGCCCAGCCTGCCAGCACTTCGAGGTGCAGTGTTTCGGCTTGCACAGCCAGATTAAGCTGACCATCGCGCCAATCACCGTTTGCGCTAAGATGGTTATCGCCGTCCTGCCACTCAATGGTCTGCCATTCAACGCGCCGGATGTCGGCTGCATGCCCCCCGGTATGGATGAGCGCCTGAAGGTGTACGTCGTTGAATGCGATAAATGGCGCGTTTTCGTTGTTTAGAATAACCGCTCCAGCCACTGAATTGAGTTGCCCCCCCAGTTGCCAGCCGGAAACCTCTGCCGACTTGCTGATATCCAGCATAGCGCTGAATTCGCCACGCGTGCGCAAACGCCATGCCTTAGGCAGCCAGTTTAAATTGTCGAAACGGGTATGCAAACTGAGCGGTTGTAAATTTTTATCCCAATCGACATTAAGTGTAAAACCGGGCAATTGCATGGAAAGGTTACGACGAACCGTATCAAGATGCAGATCAAGGTGATGAAAACGATTTGAGAATTCACCGTAACCAAGCGTGACTGTGGAGTCCTCAATTTGCAGCACACCGGAAAGTACGGGCAAAGATTCGCCAACGGCAGCACGAGGCAGTTGTAGGGAAATCTGACCGTGACGCAAGCTGATGCTGGTCGGACGAATGTTACCAAGCAACAGCTCCCAGCTTGAAATCCGCACTTCCAATTGCGCATCTTCGACGCGAATGCGTTCTGCCGGGCCGGTAAATGTAATGTTCTCGGCATTCAGCCAGGTTTGCCCGGCCCAGCGCCATGATAATTTGCCGAGTTGGATACTTTTCAGGCCGAATTGCCGGGCGAGAACACGCTCCAGTTGTGGATGCATTTCATTCAGCGAAGGGGCTTGCCAGAAGACCCAGCCGACAACCAGCAAAACGCCAACAGCCCCTGCAAGCAAAATGCGTCGGCATGCAACCAGTATCTTTCTCATGACTTGCAGGGCTGCGGCAAGTGATTAGCCGTTGGGTTTATCCTGTTTCTCTAATCCGGCAACACGTTCTTTCAAATCTTTCAGGAAACCCACAATACCATTTTTATTAACCGCTTCGCCGAAGTCGGTTCGGTAGGTGTTGATCATACTGATACCTTCCACCTTGATATCGTAAACGCGCCAGCCAATTTTTTTGTGCACCAGTTTATAGCGCACCGGGATACGCTTGTCGGCATCAATGACCTCTGAATCGACAGAGGCTGTGCGTTTGCCAATTTTCACTTTACCATATTCAACCTGCTGGTCGTGGTATTCGGAGAGACGGTTGCCGTAGGAGCGTTCCAAAAGCTCACGGAACGTCAGGACAAAATCTTTTTTTTGTGCGATGTCCATCTTTCTCCACGGCCTGCCCAGTGCACGCCTAGCCATTTCGACAAAGTCAAAGTAGCCCCCGATAGCTTTACGGATAGCCGCACGATCTTCGGCAGATAATGCGTTTTGATCTTTGCGTGCTTTAAGTGCGTTGATAACGCCGCTGACCGCAGTTTGGACAACGACCTTCGGGTCGTTAAGCTGCAACGTTTGGCCTGCATCTATCTGCTGCGAACCGGCATCGGTAGCGGCAATGACTTGCACCGGCAGCAGGGTAATAAATGAAAGTAGGATAAGTGTTTTTCTCAACATAAGTACGTTCTCCTTGGCGTATCAGTACAGTGCTAAAGCTTATGGCTTACAGCATTTCGAGACAGGGGTATTTACTCCGCCTGCGGGTGCTGCGTACAGCCTATTTTTTGCTGGAATCACTGTTGAAGATGTATTTCGACACCAAGCCTTCCAGGCTGATAGCCGATTCAGTTTCGTCCACCGTTCCACCGTCAGCAAGCATCGTATCGTCACCTCCTTGAGAAATACGGATAAAACGATCACCGATAATTCCCTTGGTGCGGATTGAGGCGATAGCATCAGCAGTAATATGAACGTTGTCATGGATGCGCATGCTGACCTCAGCTTGATCATCAGCGTTCAGATGTACGTTATCGACACGGCCAATCACGACACCTGCAATCATCACATCAGCACCTGCGCGTACCCCGCCGACATCGTCGAATGCCGCTTGTAAATGATATCCAGAGGTTCCTATGCCGCCAACCTCGCCGAGTTTCAGCGCCATATAGAACATGCTGGCGATACCGATAAAGACAAATAGCCCTACCGTAATTTCGATGCGATTATACTCTTTCATATGCCTGCTCCATATTCCAAATTACAGAAAAAACGATGTTAAGATGTAGTCCAGCACCAAAATACCAACCGAAGAAAGTACCACCGCCTGCGTGGTCGCTTTGCCGACGCCTTCGGTGGTCGGTGTAGCGCGATATCCGACGTAGGTGCAAATAACACCAATAAGAAAACCGAAAGACACCGCTTTGATCCACCCTGTATTGATATCGTGTGTGGTAACCTTGGCCTGCATTTCCGCGATAAAGGCACCGGGATTCACACCCAGAAGTTTAACGCCGACGACATAACCAGCACCCATGCCAATCAGGTCGAACAGAGCGATAAGCAGCGGTAAAACCAGCGTCGCGGCAATAATGCGCGGCATAATGATGCGTGCGCGCGGATTGACAGCCATCATTTCCAGCGCATCAATTTGTTCGGTAACACGCATAATACCAATTTCGGCAGTGATCGCAGAGCCAGCCCGGGCCGTCAGCATCATTGCCCCGAGCACCGGGCCGAGTTCACGAATAATCGCCAGCGCAATGCCTGCTCCGAGCATCGATTCGGAGCCGAATTTAGCCAGCGTGTAATAACCTTGCAGCGCCAGCACCATACCGGTAAACGCGCCGGTCAGACCAATAATAATCAACGAACCGACGCCGATATTGAACATCTGAATTACAATGTGGCGACCTTGCCACGGTGGTGTGGGAAGCAATCCGAGCGAGGTGCTGCTCAGGGTTGTGGCATCGCCCAACCGGAAAACCATGCCGAGAAAGCTGCGCCCCATGCGACCGAACATTATGGCTGCACCGTTCACGGCTCCATCCTTACGGTGCCGGGTTTATGCAATAAATCGTCAATGTAGGTGACGGAGCTGCGCGAAAATGGAATCGGCCCATCCGGCTTGCCTTCAATAAACTGGTTCACGCGCGCATCATCGCTGTGCCGAATATCATCGGCGGAACCTTCGGCGATGATTTCTCCCTGCCACAGCAGCACAACGTAATCAGCAATGGAGAGTCCTGCCTCGACATCATGCGTAACCACCACCGAAGTGTGGTGTGATTTGATGCTCAGGTCGTGAATAAGCGAGGTAATGACACCTGCCGAAATCGGGTCCAGTCCGGAGGTCGGCTCATCGAAGAAAACGATTCCCGGATCCATGGCGATAGCTCGGGCAAGTGCCACACGCTTGGCCATGCCGCCGGAAAGTTCGGATGGCATCAGATGCTCCATGCCGCGCAAACCAACCTGCTCCAGTTTCATGGTTACGATGGTATGGATAATATCGCTATCCAAATCACTGTGCTCATGTAAGGTAAAAGCAACGTTATCGTAAACATTCAACGAATTCAGCAGTGCGGAATATTGGAATACCATCCCCATTGATTGACGCAATTCGTACAGACGCCGGTGCGGCATGTGCAAAAAGTCCTCGTCACCGTAATAAATCTCGCCGCCGCTAGGTTTTTCGAGTCCGGCAATCAGGCGCAGCAGCGTCGTCTTGCCAGAGCCGGATCCGCCCATGATAACGGTGGTTTTATGGGCGCGCACATGCAGGTCCACGCCATTTAGCGCGGGAATACCAGCGTATGTTTTACTCAGTGCCTTGCAGCGGATCATGGCCTTTACCTTCCAAGCTGTGCCTTGCGGCTATTCGCACCGGTTTTGTTGTTTCAGGTGCTATCGAAATTAAATCAACGCAACAGCCTAACGGATATGCCGGGCGCGGCAATAGAGAGGCGGTTTATTGTCAACGCAAAGTAGAAATGTCCTCTTTTCTGCCAGATAGAATTGTCCGCTTTTGAGGTGTCTGGCGTAGCATAGAAGTTCGCCATGGAT